>JBOIDH010000317.1:0-3442 GCA_050740495.1 Gammaproteobacteria bacterium
CATTACCGGATGTTCCGTTCACGATCGTTTTCTACCTGGCAAGAGGTGACCCGCACTCGTTGATCTTGGAGAAAAAGGGAAGACACGGGATCAAAATCTCGCGCTATCGACAAGTTGACAAGCCCTAATAACCTCATAGCGCTTTTAGCCAGCAGCGGACGTCTAATATGCCCGTATTCAGTAGACCGGTACTCCGGCATCTCCCTGAATGTTTACTGGCCGTTTTCGTTCTAAGTTTGACGACGGCCACGGTGGTCGGCGGCGCCCTGGAAGACTACCTTAATCTGCCCGACTCGCATTTCAGCTGGAAACGGCTGAAACAGGAGAAAGCGCAGTGGGGGACGCTCACGCGCCTGGTGCTCGTCTCACAGCGTTGGCGCGACTATCGCTGGCATCATCGCCTGATGGTCGCCCGACCGAGCGAAGTGCGAAACCCCGGCATCGCCCTCGTCTTGGTCACGGGCGACGGCGATGGCGGGAAGCATATCACGCGGCTTGAGACCCTGGCTCAACGGGCGAGCGCGGTCACGGCGGTCATCACCCAGATCCCCAATCAGCCCCTCTATGGGGGGCGCAGAGAGGATGCCTTAATCGCCTACACGTTCGACCAGTTCTTGAAAAGTGGCGATGAGACCTGGCCGCTGCTGTTTCCGATGGTCAAGAGCGTCGTCCGCGCCATGGATGCTGTTCAAGCGCTTGCGCACAGTGAATTTAAGCAAGCCATAGCCAGATTTGTCGTCGTCGGTGCCTCCAAACGCGGCTGGACCACCTGGCTCACTGCGGCTGTCGATCCGCGCGTGATCGCCATCGCCCCGATGGTCATCGACATGCTTAATATCAAGCAACAATTGCGCTGGTCCGAGAAGGTGTATGGCAAACAAAGCGACGAAATAGCCGACTATACGACGTTCCATCTCGACAAAAAGCAAGACGACCCGGCGGTGGTGAAACTGCGTGGGTGGGTAGATCCGTATGCATACCGGGCGCGCTATACGATGCCTAAGCTCCTGTTGCTGGGGACTAACGATCCCTATTGGACGGTGGATTCCTCGCGACATTATTGGGATGACTTGCCGGGACCGAAGCTGATTTTCCAGACTCCCAACGCCGGCCACGACCTGAGGGGCGGCCGGGAAGCGACACAAACGTTAGCGGCATTCGTCCAGATGGTCGCCGATGGTCAGGAACTGCCACGGATGGACTGGAAATTCCAGGACGGTGCGGATGGAAGCGCGAGGGCACGGATGTGCGTCGATCAACCGGCCCGCGCGATCCGTCTTTGGAGCGCAACGTCGGCCGATCGTGATTTTCGCGATGATGCGTGGTCAAGCCGAGAACTCGGTATAACGCCCGGCAGCAGTTGTACCGCCGCCAAGATCCCTACCCCCAGAACTGGCTATCGTGCTTACCTCATCGAGGTGGAACTGACCTCACCGACGGGCGAGGTGTACAAACTTTCCACTGAGGCCCACGTCACACCGGATAACATCACATGGCGGCGTCCGGCGTCACAAACGAGCGGTATGCGGTTGGTGAGATAAGACGTGGCGTCGTCTTCTGCGGGATAAGGTTACGGCGCTCGAGCGCGCTATCGTGACCCGAGCGAAGCCCTCGCTGATGCGTGCGAGGGACCCATAATTTACTTAGGCGACATCATCCTCTTGGATGCGGTAGGAATGACCGCTGATCATGACGCTCTCTCATCGGTTCTTCGCCATGCCGGATCTCGCCCTTGGGTTGCCCAGCGCAATATGACCCGGTCGAGCACTTGCCCATGGATTGCTCGAGGATCAAGATGATCATGGGTCTGCACGACCGGGTGGTCCCCCCGGCCGATATCGAAGAGCTGGCGAGAAAGGCACAGAGTCGTGGGATGGAGGTGTTAAAACATCCTGAGCTTGCCCATCCGTTCCAAGACCTAAGCCTTGAGAGCCACTGCCGCCGATTGAAGGAGGTGGCGGATTTTCTCGTGCGATGGCAGCCCTGAAGACAAGCAGCCTGCTCGTAATCGTTATCGCCGTCTGTTGTGCGTGTACCGCACCGGTCAAAAAAAACGTTGACTTACTTCGCGCAGATCGACCGGCTACCTCGCTTTATCTGGTTGTCGATTCCTGGCATGCCGGTGTTGTGATCAAGCGAGCCGACATTCCGGGCGAGCTTTTGCCGGAGCGTCGGGATTTTCCCGAGGCCGAGTATCTGGAGTTCGCCTGGGGCGATTGGGATTTTTATCAGGCGCCGAAATTTAACCTCGGCTATGCCCTCAAAGCCCTGTTCGTTCCGACCAAGAGTGTATTGCATGTGGTCGGTTTCAGGGGACCTGTAGTCCGCTATGCTCCCTATCGGGAGCTCATCGAATTGCATCTTTCCACTCGCCGTCTCGAGCGCTTGGTGGGTTATATCGATGAGACTTTCGCCAGAGGGGGCACAGGAGCCGTGGCGCCGCTCGGCCCAGGGCTTTACGGCGACAGCCGGTTTTACCCGGCGCGGGGAAAGTTTCATCTGTTCAATACGTGTAATACCTGGGCGGCAGGTGCCTTACAGGCGGCAGGTTATCCGATATCTCCTGTCATCACGGCGGATGCGCTTGTGTCACAGGTGCGCGCGTTTGGCGCTCCGCTTCACTCCCGGCCCGCGGGCCGCTGAGTGCACTTCAAGCGGCCGAGACCACACTATGGCGAATGATTAAATCAAGATGCGATGGGCGCCGGGTTAGGCTAGGTAACTGCAAAGCCGGCATAAAGATCAACGGCGAGGCGATGACGTTGGCTAGACTGATGATAAGACGTGCCAGAGGGCCATGCTCAGCATCACGTCGGACGCCAAAAATCACTTTGAGGATCACGCGCAGGGTGATCCACGGCAGGATTTAGAGTGCGAAGTCGAGCCCTTGAGAGCACCGTTGCCAGCACGGCTTTCATCTCTAAATGGGCGAAGGCCATGCCGAGACAGCGCCGGACGCCACGGCCAAATGGCGTCCACTCGTTAGGATCCACGTTTTTGCCGAGGAAACGCTCGGGGCGAAACTGTTCTGGCTCAGGATAAATATCAGGGCGACGGTGCAAGACACCGCGGCGCAGTTCTCTGCTCTCCGCAGCACTCTCGAACAGGAGGGTTAGGTAAGGTCAATGAGGACGGCCCTATCATCGCCATGACCGTGTCGGAATGCTTACCTACTACTTTCGAGGGGCAGCCTAACCCGGCGATCCTAAAATTGGAGATCGCAGCATCGTTTCCTTCCTGCCCATGTTTAATACCATATTTCCATCCTCAACCCGTTACCATCGCGCTCGGGCTCTAATTCGGGGAGCCTCATTGCGCTCCCGCCATGAAGGCGGTTGGCGGTGATCGCGAGCGCATAGGCATCGAGCACATCGTCTAAGGCCACCTGGGACCGAGGATAGCGCTTCTGCACGGCCTGGGGTTCGATAAAATGGTCACCGAA
>JBOIDH010000318.1:0-3414 GCA_050740495.1 Gammaproteobacteria bacterium
CATCAAGCGGAGGGTCACGCAGCGCTGTCACACCAGACTCAATCGACCTGAATGGATGAACGGGCGCCGCAAAAAGCGGAACCAGAGCACGTTGTGGCAGCATCGATTCTGGGAACATCTCATCCGTGATGAGGCCGACTTCAACCGGCATATCGATTACATTCATTGGAACCCGGTGAAGCATGGGTACGTGGCACAGGTAAGCCATTGGCCGTATTCGAGCTTCCATCGGTATGTCAAACAAGGGTGGCTGCCAGCAAATTGGGGAAGCAACGTCGAATCACTCAACGGCGCTGACTTCGGCGAATGAGTCGGCGCGGACACGCGCCCTACGCCCGCTTGTCCCTGAGAGGATCCACATCCCCACGGCGCAGGGATGCGCCCTCCTTCCAAACACCGGCGAAGTGAAGGTCCAAAGGCAACCGCTGATCCCGTGGCGGATTGCTCCGCCGGGCGGGTGGACGCAGTGCATGCGCGGTGAGCTCGGCCGTAGCGCCGGCCGGGCTCGCACTCGCCCCGCCGGCCCAGGCGCTCACCCGGGGCGAGGTGCTGGTCATCGACGCCAACGCCGGGGCGGGCAGTCAGGGCGTCCTGCTCGTGGTCGATCCTGCGACCGGCGCCCGCACCCTGCTCTCGGAGTTCGGCATCGGCGCCAATCCAGGTAGTGACGTGCCAATAGTAGTGGTGGGCAGCTCACGGCCTGCGCCGGATCGGCTTATGTGTATTTTGAGGGGTTGTTAGCTAGCGGGAAAGAGAGGTGCTAAAGTAAAAATACGCGAGGAGATACCAAAATGTCAGTCCCTGATCCTCTTATTACCACATCTCCGGACCGGCTAAGCGGGACACCTGTCTTCGCGGGAACAAGAGTGCCTGTACCGACTCTCGTTGATTACCTCGAAGCAGGGGATTCTTTGGATGATTTCTTAGCAGACTTTCCGAGCGTCTCCCGCGAGCACGCTATTGCCGTGCTGGAACTTGCGAAGTCTGCGCTTCTTGCCAGGGCAGTAGCGGCGTAACTTACGGCACTTGGTGTGCGAATTCTCCTGGATGGTTGCGTACCGAAACGCCTTGCCAGGGAATTGTCAGTGCACGAGGTTCAAACAGCCCGTGAGATGGGCTGGGGTGATCTGGATGACGGCCCCCTGCTAGATGCCATGGCCGGGCGCTTCGACGCCTTGGTCACAGTCGACAAGAGTCTGCCTAAACAACAACGGCTTAACAAGCGGCCTTTCGCTGTTATTGTTCTTCGGGCCAAGACGAACCGTTTGGCCGATCTTCTTCCCCTTGTCCCAGCACTTCACCTTGCGATCGAAAAACTTCGTCCAGGTCAGATCCGCGAACTGGCTGACTAACCCCGGGGAATTAGGGGACAGACGCCGTCGAGTCGTCGACCGCGCAATCGACTCCACAAGCACCGCTCCGCGTCGGTAGAATTCTTCCGCAGCGCCCGGGCCAGACTGTTCATCGGTTTTTCTATCCCCTCACCCCAAACCCTCTTCCGGAGGGAGAGGGAGTTAACCTGCCTTGGCTAGAAATCTCGAACCCGTACGCTCGTGACCAGGCGCAAATAAACAGACCCAGATTATCATGCGATCATTGCCAGACCGTCTCTCCACTGACCCACAAATTCTGCGGAAGAGCTCTATATTTATTTCTTCTGGATTGACTGATCAGGGGCGTTCAGCCTCGTTCCCCCACCCAGAAAGTCCCCGAGAATAGCGGCGGGGCCAGCAAGGCCGTTTCCATTTGCTTCGCCGCCGGCTCCGATAGTAAACACACGGTCAGGAACAAACTTATGGGCATTGGAAAGCGCTGTGGTAAGCACATCAGGATGTTCGTTCAAGAAACCGAACACTCTGTCCAAAAGCACTTCGTACTTTCGGAGTTCCACAACTCGGTCTTGCCCTAGCACCCCCGCCTGCTCTCTCTGACCTTCGGCGATGAGGACGAGGCGTTGTTTTTCACCCCTACCTTCATTTTCCTTCGCCAAAGCAGTTTGTACAGAGGCTAGTTGAGCGATTTGCGCCTTCACAAGATCGCCCTGCTGATTGGCAGTTGCGCGTGCCTGCTCGGTCTTGATACGCTCGTCTTGAGCTATCTTTTCCTGTTGGAAAGAGGTTTTTAGCTCGTACGCCAATTGCTGGCGCTGGCGAGGGATAAGTACCTCTGGAGGCAATGCCGGCTCCCCGAAACGAACTTCCTTGATATCCACGCGGGCTTTTTGCCCTTCTGTTTTAACGACCTGCTCAACCTCGCCCTCCAGAATTTCTCGGTTCTCGATAAAATCAAGCGCCCGGGTCGGCCGAGCAACGGATATCATCTTCGGCTCACCATTCTCATTAAGCACGGGCTTCTTTTCGGTATCAAGCACGGGCTCCTTAACATGGACAATGCTGCCTCCCACATTTCTGACAACGGAACGGATGGTCGGTGTAAGAACACGGTTCTCCACTTCTTCCAAACCGCCCACGGAAGCGACCACAAACGGAGCATTCTCCGGAGTTACTTGCACCAATGCTCGCAACTCGAGCGGAACATTCCACCCTTCGACCCGAACCATAACGGCTGCATCGGCTGCGTCTTCCGGTACGGGGATCTCCTCCGTCTGCTCCGGACTTTGCTTGATCTGACCATCCTGGTCTATGGTGAGATTGACGGTTCTTTTCGTGTAACCGCCCTTATACTCCCAGGTGACCAAGCGGGTCTCAATCATTAACGGAACAAATACTTTCTGATTGAAGTAGTATTTCCCGGGGCCGAGGGCGACGTTCCATATCCCGACACAACCCACTGGAACAAGCGGGACGGCAAGCTCGCCATCTAACCCAGCTCCACTGCCTGCCGGCTTGCAGTCTTTAGGCTCTCTGTCCGCGATGAGATTGCCGATATTAGCAGGCCCCCAGACGTTTGATTTGATTACCGCTACGAATCCTTTCGGGACCTCGTATACGTCGCCGATCTCTCGCGTATAGAGATAATGGTTATATCCATACTTACCGGGACCAAGGACAGTCGTCTGCGGTCCCATCTGGAGTCCGCCCTTCGTAAGCGCATATTCTCCGTCGGAGAGCATTTTTTTGAACATTTCCGTCGGTAACGGACTCGCATATGTCTGCCCGGAAGGTAAGGGCGATCCATCACGTGCCGTAAACGCCACGTACTTCCCATCGGGTACGTCAATGACAGGAAGCGGCTCAACATCATTGATAACATTCACTAGTGGCATGAGATGGAAACCCGGAGAAATCAACCCCGCTTGCGGTCCTTTCTCGCCGTCCATCGCGATGATCCTCCCCGGAGGGAGGTCGCTACCGGCATAGATCCTCTTCAGATGTCCCCTTTCATCCGACCCAATGCTCACGAACGAGGTCGAGAGAAGCAGGAAGAATGCGAGGACAAAACAGACAATCGGTC
>JBOIDH010000319.1:0-3410 GCA_050740495.1 Gammaproteobacteria bacterium
CGACTCGCATCTGTTGAAAGCCGAGTGCCTGACCGGATGGGAGCACATCGTACGCAGGAGAGAGCTCATACTGCTGCGCGTCGGTCATCAGCAGCGCATGGTTTTTTTCGTGATCATCAGTGTTGTCTATCAGGATGTTGAAAACCATCCTGCGAAACAACTCGCGCATGTGCCTGATGTAGGTGTCGCCCGCGGTCACGCCGCGGCGCCGAAGCAATTGGGCCAACTCCGGATAGCCGAACCGTTCGGCAGCGGCTCGCAGTGCGACATGTGCGGAGAGGCTATGCACGCGTAATCCGTGATTGCGATCGAAGCGTTTGATTGCAATCGCATGCCCATGAGTCAGGCGTACGGGCATGGTGGGAGCAACGCGGATAGCGGCCTTCGCAGCCAGCGTCATGGTGGCGTGTTCGATCAGTGGTGCATCAGTGGGATCGCCATCGGCAAACTTGATGACCCACTGTTCGCCCGCTATGTCGAGCAGTGCCTTGGGTCGTGCGCCACCGAGTGTTGCGCCGGGGGAGATTAATCGCTTCTGTGCCTGCGGAACCGGCTCGTTGGCCAGCACTTTGCGGATCAGCTCGTGAATCTGGTTGGCATCCGCAAGCGTCGGCAAAGGCCCCAGCCGTCGCGGCAAATACTCTTCCGCGGAGGTCGAGACGCCGAGAGCGCCGAATCGATCGTCTCCGGCGAAGTAAAGGAATTCGAGCAACGACAGACGCGGAGGTTTGTCGATGAATCGAATGACCCGCTCACCCCATCGATCCGGCCGCGCATCATCCACGGCCCCGACAACCATGCCTCTCTGCGCCGGCAGGAATTCTTCGTCGACCAACGGCAGGTCTTCACTCAGTGGAAAGCCGTCCTGCAGCCAGGTAGTCGTGTATCGCAACGAGACGCCCTGGTTGGAGCGAACGAGGTTGAGTTCCCCGATCAGCAGCGGCTGTTGCGGCCGGGCGAGCAGCCATAGATACAGTCGATCGGACGGCTCGTACTTCACCGTGTGCCCGGCTGCGGTCATTTGCGACTCTTGTTTCGACCCTGGCGAGCCTCGGCCGAAGCCGCGGACCTGACGGCGCGTCGCTTTACCGCACTACGGACATCGCTCTCAAGAGCGCCGCGATCGGCCGCGGGTGCAGCGAGATCGGGCAGCGCGTTCACCCTGCCTATCAGCCACAGCGCAGTCGCGTAGATGCCGGCACCGACGCCGGGATCGCCTCGTTCCATGCGGATCAGAGTCGGGACGGAAATCCCCAGCCGCTTCGCCCAGGCGCGTTGCGATTCGCGGCGCCGGATACGCGCGATCGCCAGGTTTTCGCCGAGGCCGCGCAGCGCCTGGACAACAACCGGTGGCAGGGTCGACAAAGCCTGGGGACTCTTTGGCATAACAAAGAGTTTATCAATCAGCGCAGAATGGTCAAATTTATGTTATCAGTCGCCAGCAGATCGAGAATGGACGCGCAAGCGGCTGGCGAGCTGCTCGCGGCCTGACCCCGGCGAGCCACATCCATGTGCAGACTGTCCGGCCGGCACATCCCTGTGCTGGCGCTCACCGGAGCACCGACACGACGGTGCCGCAGATATAGCCCCACCGCCACGGACAATTGTCGGCACAAGCTCTCAGCGATTCTCAAAGCGGTTGTAGTCGAACAACGCCGCTTCGATGGGCGTCCAGGCTCGATACGATGCGTGCAAAGCATCGCTGTGGGACCAGAAGCGGTCGTCGGTGCGACGGATCGCGTAGCGCGCCGCGAGGGCCGCATAGTCGTCTTCCGATGCCAAGCCGCGTACCGCGTCGACGAACTCGGGCAACTGCTCCGTGGTCACGAGGTAGAAGGCGTTCGGATAGGCGTCGATGAAGCCGTGCGCGAGCGTGACGGTGTCTTCATCCGGCAGGCGGCGGCTTTCCTCATCGAAGAGGTAGGCGACGTTGCTATGGGCGCTATTGCGCAATACCGTGAAGACATGATCGGATCCGCCCTCCTCCCGCAGCGTCAGGAAGCTGGCCTCCGGCAGATAGGAAACGGCCCGCCCGCGCAGCCGTGTGAGCCGTCGCAAATGCTCCAGGGCTGCGGCCGGCAAGCGGCTCATCGAGGGCGCATGGCGTCGCACGTCCACCTTCGCGAGACGCCGGCTCAACAACGCTTGCAGCTCGGGATACGGTTGGTCCGTTTTATAAACGACACCGGTGTCTTCGTCGAAGTGCGCCTTGGTGCCGTTGAGATAGGCCTTGACCTTGTCGTCGGCGTCACGATACCAGTGGTCTCGTACGGCATCTCGCGATCTCTTGGGCAAGAGGGCCAGGATGTTGAACTCGGCTTCCATGCGGAGGAAATTCATGTACAGTCGCGAATGCAACTGATGGCCGACGCTGCCATATACATCGAAGCCCGCGACCAGTAGATAGTGGATCCGCTCCAGGAGCGGATAGCCGATGAGCCAGAGGGTCTCGGGATCCTCCCCCACGAAGCCCTTCACCACCGAGGCGCTGTCGAAATGGCGAAATACGGTGAGCGCCGCATTGGGGTTCTTGCCGCCGCCATCCCATACCAGATCGAGTGTCGGTGGTCTTTTGTTCCCTAAGACCCGGTTCATCAATTCGCTCTTGGCCTTCAGGTACCGGGACTGCGAGTCGGAGTAGGCGAACCAGCTTGTGAGCGGCGCACTCCGACTCTCCTCTTCGCTCGGCATGCGCAGGTCCTTCAAGTTCGTGGCGAGGAATTCGGCATCGTGATCCGGGAGGTTTAGCCCCGGATCGATGAAGACCACCCAGAAGTGGTCGTTGATCACATCGACGGCCACCTGCCCGCGACATACCGGGCCCTTGATGAAGCCCATGATTGTGTACTGTGCCTCGTCGAGGAGGAAACGATAACGCGATTCTGCCGGGATATCGGCGAAGGTGATGAACGGGTTCGCTGCCTGCGCCGCCACATAGGATGGAAGCGCCGCCACTCGATAGTCGCTGTCCATAAACCAACTCGCGAGGCGCTTGAGCCTCGCTTCGTTCAGCGCATACGGCATGTGCGTCTTCGCCACGAGCGTGCTCTCGATGGGGCGCAGCCGGTAATAGACGCGCGGGACGCCCGGGTCGTCGTACGGCAGGCGCGTCGCGATGAGGTCGATGGGCGCACCGGGGGCAGTTCTCGATCGCACCACCTCGAAATAACGCGTAGGGTTGAGTTCGTCGAAATAGAGATGGGCCAGGAACCAGTGTTCATAGAGATACCGGCTCGCGAGCCGGGCCTTCAGGCCGTCGCCGTTCAAAAACGCCTCCCAGCGGTCCACCTGGCCCTGGTAGCGCGGATCCAGGGCTTCGGGCTCGCGATACGGTGCGCCCGCTTCCAGCCAGCGCGTCAAGAGCTGGTGCTCGCCCTCGGACAGGGGCGGGAGGCCATAGGGCATCCCCC
>JBOIDH010000320.1:0-3371 GCA_050740495.1 Gammaproteobacteria bacterium
TGACGTAACCGTAGATGACCAGTCCGGCCTCGCGCTGGAACCGCCAGGAATCCAGAACGATGTTCACCGTTTCCTGCCGGGTAAACAGTGGCAGCCAGTGGTTTACCGTCGCGGTTAGGAAGTGCGGGTATGATTCTTGGCGAACACGGTAACGGCTTCGAGGCATGGCGAGTTATCGAAGGGCAGACTTCAAGCAGACGGCGCTCGGTGACCATATTGACTGTTGAGTTATGCGTTTCCAAGTTGCAAGGTGCGGATGAGTTCCGGGAAGCTGGAGCTTCCCGACCGGGTTCCCAAGCCGGAGCTTGGGAACCAGTAAAAGCCGGGTGGACTCCACATATACGCGATCTTCATAGCGTGACCTCTTCCGTTTTTCCGTCGCGAGCCATATTGTCCGGTACGCGGGTTTTAATCATGAGCGGTATAATTTCATAACATTGAAACGTGAGGGCAAGCCATGGAAAAACAGTTCAAGATCCTCATTGAAAAACACCCGGATGGTTATGTGGCGTATCCTTTAGGCCTCAAAGGCGTGGTCGTTGGGCAAGGCGATACCTTTGATGAGGCGCTTGCGGACGTTAAATCTGCGATTGCCTTCCATGTCGAGACCTTTGGCGCGGAGGTCCTTGAAAACGATGACCCCGCCCTAGAGGCCTTTCTGGCGGAAACCCGCGTAGCCGTGTAATGCCAAAATTCCCTGTCGATGCGCCTAAAGCGAGAGTCATCAAAGCCTTTGAGTCGTTGGGGTTTCGCTCGGTACGGGTGGGTAATCATATCGCCATGGAACGCATGAATTCCGATGGTACGAGAACCCCATTGACGCTGCCGAATCACCCTCACATCAAAGGTTCCACGTTGCGCGTTATCTGCTCTCAAACCAGGATCTCCCGCAACGATTTCATGGACGCATTTGAGAAGGCTTGAGTCGCTGGGCCCGGGCTGCGTATTGGTACACTCCAATCCATCATTCGCCAATCCGGCGTACCGAGGTAAACGATATGAGCGCACGGCACAACGATACCTATTTAGGGATTGATCGGAAGGAACGCGGCACGTCGATATTCAGGTTTACCACTTGGGACCACGTGCTCGAACTTATAGCTCTTCAACGGAACACACTCGTCTCCCCACGTCAGTGGGACGATCCCTTCGAAAACATCCTCAATCGAATGAAGTTCAGGAAGGCTAACGGGCAGGTATTCTGCCATCCACTCAGAGACCGAGTTTATGGGCAGTGTTGGACCTTGACTGAAGAAACTGATGCTGCCTGGCGAATGTATGTACCTCACGGTAACGGTGTTCGATTGAAAACGACCATCGGAAAGCTTCACCGAAGCTTAGAACATTCTCAGAATAACAGTGGTCACGGCTATGCGTCCATATCTTGCTTCATTGGACGAGTCCAATATAAGACTCAGGATGAACTAGAGGGTTGGTTTCTTGATCCCACCTGGGTAAAGGAACACTTGTGGGGAGTCGGCTCCCAGGGACAGGCTGAATCCTTGCTCTTCAAGCGAGAAGCATTCGAGCCAGAACATGAAATTCGGCTGATCTATCTGGACCCACACAATAGCGGCACCGAGGATTTTTTCAGTTATGCAATCAATCCGTCAAATCTCATAGAACAGATCACCTTCGATCCAAGGATGAAAGATGGTCTCTACGAGAAGAATGTGTCTAGTCTTCGCTCGTTGTCATATGGGGGGACGATAGACAAGTCGGATTTGTATCAGATTCCCAACATAGAACATCCTATTTAACCGGAGCCTGGAGGAGAACTGGCCGGGAACCGGGTCAGGTCTTGCAATAGCACATTTGTGGATATTGGACAGCACCTCGTCTGCAACTATGTCCTGGTTCAGGCGGTCGTTCCAGGGATGAAGGCCGTAGACTACGGTCGCATCATCCACGTCCTCTCGATCGCGGTACGGCAACCGATCAAGTGCTTCGGGGCATCGAACGCCATTCGCGGGGCGGTGGCGAGTGAGCGCTTGGATGCTAATAGAACCTGCGTCGCTCCCAGTCGAGCGAAGTCTTGACGATGAACTCCAGGTCATCGTAGCGCGGGTGCCACGCCAAGAGAGACCGGATCCGATCGGCGCCGGCCACGAGCGTCGGCGGATCGCCCGCGCGCCTGGGTTCCTCCCGCACGTTGAGACGCTGTCCGTGGATCTTCTCGATGGCCCGAATGACCTCCCGCACGCTATAGCCGTGTCCGTAACCGCAGTTTAGGACCACCGACTCGCCGCCACGCTCAAGATAATCGAGCGCCCGCAGGTGGGCGTAAGCGAGGTCATCCACGTGGATGTAATCCCGGACGCCGGTTCCGTCCGGGGTCGGGTAGTCGCTTCCAAAGATAGAGAGCGCGGCGCGCTTACCAAGCGCGACCTCGGCGGCGACTTTGATCAATAACGTCGCCTCGCGCGTCGATTGTCCGATGCGGCCCTCCGGATCCGAGCCCGCGACGTTAAAATAGCGCAAGATCACATAACGCAGCCGGGAGGCCGCCGCTACATCGCGCAGCATCCATTCACTTACGAGTTTCGATGTCCCGTAAGCATTAATCGGGCAGGTTGGGCTGTCCTCAAACGCCAGCGCTGTCGTGGGAATGCCGTAGACCGCGGCGGTGGAGGAGAATACGAAATGCCTTACACCCGCATGCGCGCAAGCCTCCAATAAGGTGCGCGTCTTACAGGTGTTGTTGCCGTAATATTTCAGGGGATCACGGACCGATTCGGGCACGACGGTATGGGCGGCGAAATGCATAACGGTGTCGATGCCGTGTTCCCGGAGGACGCGATCCATTAGGCTGCGATCGCCGACATCGCCGGCGATCAAGGTTCCGTGCACAACGGCCTGCTCGAACCCGGCAGACAGATTGTCCACGACCACGACCGTCCGGCCGCCCTCCCCGAGCTGACGCACGACATGACTGCCGATGTAACCGGCCCCGCCTGTCACAAGCACCGGTTTCATGGCTGTTTTGGAGAATCGACGCCTTCAAGCCCGCGGCCGATGGCCCCAGACAACGGCACGTCCTTGAGCGAGCGCGTATCTTCGACGAGCGCGCTCACTGGAATGAAACGCTGCCACGCGAACCAGCCGATCGCCGCGAGCGCGAGGCAAAAGGTCAGCGCCATCGCGAGCAGGGCGGCGCCCGGTTTGGCGACAAACTCGGTGTCCCGCGCCGCCCTGCGCACGTGTCTGGTTCTCACTTTGATCTCGCCCCCGGCGTAGGCGGCGAGCATGGACTTATCGGCGAGAATATTGATCCTGCGCAGCAGCCCCTTGGAATAGCGCGTGAGGCTTCGAATCGCGGCGCGCGTGAAGATCCCCATTCCCTTGTAGCCGCTCGCGCGCAAGCGGCTGCT
>JBOIDH010000321.1:0-3364 GCA_050740495.1 Gammaproteobacteria bacterium
CGTGGTTCGATGGCTTGAGAGACCACAATGCCGTATCTGCTGGCCTCCTCTTGCGCTACGGGTTCGACGGCGAGCACCGCGCAGTTATAGCGAGAATACAGATCGACCATCTGCGAAAGGCAGCCCGCATGATTACCGTCAATCAGGTCATCGGCGAGCACGACGGCAAACGGTTCCTTGCCGATCACGGGTCTCGCGCACAGGACGGCGTGACCAAGCCCTAAGGCTTCGGGTTGGCGAATATAGATACAGGATACGCCCGGCGGAAGAATGTTGGTGGCGAGATCCAGCATCTCGGTCTTATTGTGTTTCTTTAGCTCGCCTTCCAGTTCATAAGCCTTGTCGAAATGATCCGGTATCGCGCGTTTGTTGCGGCCGGTAATGAATACGAGCTCCGTCACGCCCGCCGCTACCGCTTCTTCGACGGCATATTGAATGAGCGGTTTGTCCACGATGGGCAGCATCTCTTTGGGGTTGGCTTTCGTCGCCGGGAGGAAACGTGTCCCTAGACCGGCCACGGGGAAGACTGCTTTTTTTACCGGTCTACTCATGGTGTTGACTCCATATTCGAGAAAAATTGGCGTGGCACTGACCGCTACACGCGATGGTATGCGTCCGCGAAGCGCACGATATCGTCTTCGCCCAGGTACGCGCCCGATTGCACCTCGATGATCTCGAGCGGGATCGTCCCGGGGTTTTCCAGTCTGTGTCGGACGCCGAGGGCAATATACGTCGATTGATTCTCCGTCAGCAGGAATTCCTCCTCCCCGCGCGTCACGCGCGCCGTGCCATTGACGACGATCCAGTGCTCCGCCCGGTGATGGTGCATCTGCAGCGACAGCTTCGCGCCGGGCTGCACGACGATGCGCTTGACCTGAAACCGCTCCCCTTGGTCAATGCTCTCAAAGCTTCCCCAAGGCCGGTAGACACGGCGGTGATTCACGCGCTCTTCCCGTACGTGTTCGCGCATCCACGCGATTACCTGCTTCACCTCCTGGGCTTTGTCTTTGGGGAGCACGAGCACGGCATCCGCGGTTTCCACGACGACCAGATCATCGCACCCGAGCACGGCGAGGAGACGCGATTCCGACAGCAGCAAGTTGTTCCGCGCGTCGATCGCGCAGACATCGCCAAGAACGGCATTACCGTCGCTATCGCGCTCGGCGATGTCCCACAGGCTCGACCAGGCCCCGACATCCGACCAGCCTGCGTCGAGCGGTACCATTGCCGTGCGGAAAGGCGAGTCGCCGCAAACTTTTTCCATCACCGCGTAATCGATAGAATCGCTGGGACAGGCCTCGAACGCTTGGCGTTGGATACGGTAAACCCCGCCGTCGAGTTGCGCCTCGGCGCACGCCCGCTCGCACGCGGCCGCAATATCCGGCCGGAAATTTCCGATGGCTTGGAGCCATTGCGACGCCTTCATCATGAAGATCCCGCTGTTCCAGAGATAATTCCCGGCGCTCATATAAAATTGCGCGCGCTCCGCGCCGGGCTTTTCGGCAAAGGCCTTTACTTGATAGGCTTTGTGGGTAGCGATTGCCTCGCGACCGCTATCGATCGGCGCGCCGCGCTCGATATATCCGTACCCGGTTTCGGCTTGGGTGGGCGCCACACCGAAGGTGACTAAATAGTCATCTTGGGCCAATTCGATGCCTCTGAGAACGGCGCGGCAAAACGCCGCGGGGTTTTGAATGACGTGATCGGCCGGCATCATGAGCAGGACACATTCGGGAGTGCGCGCTTGGCACACCAGTGCGGCACAGGTGAGCGCGGGCGCCGTGTTGCGGCCCACCGGCTCGAGCATGATGCTGCTTGGCTCTACCCCCACCTGACGGGCCTGTTCGGTCACCAGAAACCGGTGGTCCTCGTTACATACGATGATCGGCGGTAATGTCAGGGAATAGGAGGCGCTGTCCGGCATCGAAGCCAGATCATCCAGCCGCCGCAGGGTCTGCTGCAATAGAGTCGCCGCCCTCCCGAGCTTCAAAAACTGTTTCGGGTACTGCTCGCGGGACAGCGGCCAAAGGCGCGTCCCGCCGCCCCCGGCAAGTATGATCGGATAAAGCGTGGTCATGAGACCTTATGCATCGCAATCGGTACAGCCGGTGAACCGCACGTTCTATCGTCGTATCTCGGCCGGGCCGGACATTATACGACCATAAGCCACGCGCCCCTTCAGCCGTGCTTGTGATAGCGCTCTCAAAACGCGTAAACGACGCGGCTTCCGGGCGCGTACCGTTCCTCCATGATGGCGCCAATCTCCGAGTAGTGTGAGCGATCGACCCACCACGTCGTGTACGACGCGTCTCTGAGAAACCCAGGCAATGCCGCGTCCACGATTCCCTCGCGCACCAGCTCCGACACGACCCTATCCCCCGGCGGCGCCGGTACCGATTTAACCAACAGCAGGTGCCGAGCGGCGAGCGTATGGGACAACCAGGCGGCAAGACTATCGGAGGTCACACCCCAGCAGCGCGGAATTCCATCGTACCCCCGCATCATATCCCACGGCAGCCACACCGCGACGCGCCCCGAGGCGAGCGCATTCTCGATTTGCGCCCGATCCCGCACCGGCGCAAGCCGGGGTTCGATCGCGGTCATCATCAGACCGAACTGTTCCATCGCAAGCACCGCCATCGCGTGCGCGGCTTCATCCGAAAACTTCCACTCGGATTGGGCATGGCGCACCTGGTCGGCAAACGGCCCGCCCCCCGGCACGATGATCGCCCGCCCCCCGGCGCCTTCGGCCAGAGCGATGAGCCACCGCGGCAGCTCGCTCGCGTATGCTAGGCTGCCGCCTAACTTAACCACCCACATGGGTCGCGGGCGCGGCGCTCAGCAGCTTAAGCATGGCCTCGGCTTTGTCCAAGGTTTCCTGGTATTCGGCGCTCGGCTCGGAATCGTTGACGATGCCTCCGCCGGCCCAGCCGTAGATCCAGTCATCTTTTATCACCAGTGTTCTGATGGCGATGTTCGTGTCCATGCCGCCGTCAAAGCCGATGTACCCGATGGCGCCGCAGTAAACGTTTCGGCGATGCGGCTCCAGCTCCTCGATGATCTCCATCGCGCGTAGCTTGGGCGCCCCGGTGATCGATCCGCCCGGAAAGCAGCCGGCGAGTAAATCGAGCGCATGCCGTCCGAGTTCTAGGTGTCCGGTCACCGTGCTGACGAGATGGTGCACGGTGGCGAAGCTTTCCACCTCGAACAGCGCCGGAGCCTTGATAGATCCTATCACCGAGTTCTTGCCTAAATCGTTACGCAGCAGATCGACGATCATCAAGTTCTCCGCGCGATCCTTCGCGCTCGCGTGCAGCTCCTCCGCCAGCGCTTGGTCGCGAAGCTTGCTCGCCGACCGTGGGCG
>JBOIDH010000322.1:0-3360 GCA_050740495.1 Gammaproteobacteria bacterium
TCAGAGGTTCTGGGTATTGTTTCCACCTCGTTTCAAGGGGTCTTGTGTTAAGCGGTAGTTTGAGTAGGATTAAGGCAAACCCTGTGCCTAATGCGCGTGAAATCTCCGTCAACAGAGTGCTTGGAAGAGGGGGCGTGGCAGTGTGGAAGCGGATCAAGCCGATCGAGTGAAGCAAACAGCTCTTGAGTGGCTACCCGTTTTGGCGGGTATGGATCTGTTTTCCGATCTATCGGCATCGGAACTGGAACTCTTCGCCGGAGAGATGGAGCTTATCTCCTTGTCCCAGGGTCAGTTTCTAATGCGCCAGGATGATCCCGGCGATAGCCTTTACGTGATCCTCGAAGGTCAATTCCTGGTCACCCGCGAAAACGATCGGGGCGAGGAGGTCCACCTCAATCGGGTCGACCCGGGCGCCTGTGTCGGCGAGATCGCGCTGGTGACGGGCGAGCGGCGCAGCGCGTCGGTTCGTGCCGATCGCGACTCGATCGTCGCCAGCCTCAGTAAAGATGCCATTGAGCACGCGCGCCACACTGCTCCCCAAGTCGCCGCCCGCTTGTCGCAGATCATCGTCAGGCGCTTGCAACGGGCGGAGCTGCAGAATCTGCTGTTCTTCGGCGATCAGTTCAAGGGCATGAGCCAAGCCGTGCTCAAGGATCTGGAAGCGGAGATGGAATTGATGCTTTGTCCGAGCGGCGCCTGCCTCATGCGCGAGGGCGACGATTGTGATGGCAGCTACACGGTCGTGAGCGGCCGCTTGCGTGTCACCCACCAACATCCGGGCGGCGAGCCGCGTGTCGCCACTGAACTCGGGCGTGGCCAGACGGTCGGAGAGATGGGGATCCTGACGGGAGGGAAACGCACGGCGACCGTATGCGCCATTCGTGACACCCTGATGGCCAAGCTATCGGTAGAGGCCTTCGAGCGTTTGCTTCGGAAACATCCCCACGAGTTGGTCAAACACTTCGCCGGCGCCGTGATCAACCGGCTTTGGACACAAAACTTAGGGAAAGCGCGCGATAAGAACAGCGTGGTTACTATCGCGCTCATCCCGGCCGGCAAGAATGTTCCACTCACGGATTTCAGCCGCCGGCTGGCCGAAGCTCTGTCGGGGCACGGGCCGACCTTGCTCTTGAACAGCGGCTTGCTGGGTGAGTATCTAAGCCCGAAGGACATCGCCCAAACGCCGCTGGATGAATCGGATAATCTTAGCATAACCCGCTGGCTAAATCATCAGGAGTCCGCGTACCGTCATATCCTGTATCAAACCGATGCGGGGCGCTCCGAATGGACCCAGCGCTGCTTGCGTCAAGCCGATCGCGTGGTGCTCGTGGGCGATGCGGCCACTTCACAATGCAAGGGCGAGATCGAAGAAACGCTATTGACCGATCCGCGCTACCGCCAGTTACCCCAGGGTCTGGTGCTGTTGCACCGGGAAAAAGATCTCGCCTATGGCCGGACCGAGGCCTGGCTACGCGAAAGGCAGGTGCGCTATCACTACCATGTCTGTCCGTCCGATACCGACGATATGGCACGCGTGGGTCGGCTTTTGAGCGGTAAAGGCGTGGGCCTGGTGCTGAGCGGCGGCGGCGCACGCGGATTCGCCCACATCGGCGCGATCCGCGCACTTAGGGAAGCCGGAATACCGATCGACAAGGTGGGCGGCAGCAGCATGGGTTCCATCGTGGCCGGCATGGCGGCATTGCGCTGGGATTACCGGACGATGATCGAGCAAGCGTGCGCGTTCAACTACCGCATGGACTACACGTTTCCAGCCGTTGCCTTGACTGCGGGCAAGACCATCACCCGGCAGCTAAAGAAGGGGTTTGGCGAGCAGAAGATCGAGGATCTTTGGATCAATTTCTTTTGCGTGAGCACCGATCTGAATGCCTCCCGGCAGGGAGTGCACGATCAGGGCCTGTTGTGGAAATACGTGCGCGCAAGCATGTCGGTCCCCGGTCTTTTCCCGCCGGTCATCGAAGGGAACAGTTTCCTCGTCGACGGGGCGGTATTCAACAACATGCCCGTCGATGTGATGCGCAACCAGGCCGATATCGGTCCCCTCATCGCTTTCGACGTCGGCGCCCCGGTGGGACTGGAAACGGAAACCCCAATCGAGGGAACCTTTTCGGGCTGGCAGGCGTTGACGCGCAAGCTCAACCCGGCCGCGCGGTTCCTCGCCCTGCCGAGCATGACTAAAACGCTGATGGCGTCGTGGTTGATCAAGAGCGATGAAGCGAAGAAGACCATGCAGAACCTGGCCGACTTCTACCTGCGGTTTCCCGTGCAAGAGTTCGGGTTGCTCGATTTTAATCGAGTAAAAGAAATTGCGGAAAAGGGATATGCTTACACGTCCGAGAAACTGGCGGAATGGGACAGGGACTCGGCGGGTCCTCCAAGACTGCATGGTAAGATGCATGACGGGCCAGATCTCGGAATAACGTGACGCTTTCGCGTAGCCTGGAGACCAGCCTTGTGCACGCTGTCCGACGCGGACTGTCGAGAGCCATGCTAGCCAGCCGCGGCCGCAGCTTCCAGACGACGGCTATGGACCAGGGTCGTGAAAGTCGCCAGGGCCATGATGAGGGCTTAGAAAGGGCCGGGCACAGGAAGGATAAAGGCCCTTTGTCGCCAAGTTACATGCGTCATTCTACGCGATGTCTTCGATAGCGACGCGGTGTACCGGACACGCGGAACCAGCAGGGGAATAGCGTGAAGGTTCTGCTCGTCTCGGATCTGCACTACGCCTTGAAGCAGTTCGATTGGGTGTACGGTGCGGCGGCGCAGTTTGATATCGTGGCTATCGTCGGCGACCATCTCGATATCTCGGCGATCGCGGCCGTCGAGGCGCAGATCATCGTGATCTCGAAATACCTCTCTCGCCTTCGGGCGAAGACGCGGCTATTGGTCAGCTCGGGCAACCACGATCTTGACGGGCGCGGCGCCGACGGAGAGCGTGTCGCGGCATGGCTCTCGCGCGCCAGGTTTCCAGGCGTGATTCTCGACGGTGATTTCTTGGAGATAGAGGATCTGGCGATCACCGTCTGTCCTTGGTGGGACGGTCCGCTCGGCTGTGCTGCGGTCGGGCGCCAGCTCGCCCGCGACGCGCAGCGGCGAGGCGTGCGGTGGATCTGGGTCTACCACGCCCCGCCCGATCATTCCCCGGTGAGCTGGACTGGAACGCGGCACTATGGCGACGCCGAGCTGCTGAGTTGGATCCGGCAGTACCAACCCGACTTTGTCCTCACGGGTCACATCCACCAGTCGCCATTCCGCGCCGGCGGCTCGTGGGTGGACCGGATCGGTCAGACGTGGGTGTTCAACGCGGGCCGGCAGATCGGTCCCTGCCCGACGCACGTGATC
>JBOIDH010000323.1:0-3354 GCA_050740495.1 Gammaproteobacteria bacterium
TGCTGCGTGATCGAGGTCAACGACAACCCGAATATCGACGCCGGATACGAGGACGCCGTGCTGCGCGACGGCCTTTATCGCGAGATCATGGGCATCTTCTTACGGCGGATCGTGGAACATAAGCAAGACAAACACGAACGATGATCGCGGCGAGCGCAAGCCCGCTGTCCTTGTTCGCCGGCTACGGGATCGAGCTCGAGTACATGATCGTCGATCGTGCGAGCTTGGATGTGTTAGCGATCGCCGATAAGCTTATCCATGCCGTGGCCGGCGATTATCGATCCGAGGTCGAGCAAGGGGAGCTTGCCTGGTCCAATGAGATGGTCCTGCATGTTATCGAGATCAAGACCAATGGACCGGCCGGCGCGCTCGAGCCCTTGCCGGCGCTGTTCCAACGCGACATCACGCGCGTCAACGAGTTACTCGCGCCGCATGAAGCCTGCCTGATGCCCGGGGCGATGCATCCTTGGATGGATCCGCGTACCGACACCCGGCTTTGGCCCCACGAGTATAACCCCGTCTACGAAGCCTACGATCGGATCTTCGGCTGCCAGGGACATGGGTGGTCGAATCTGCAAAGCGTGCACCTTAACCTGCCGTTCGCGGGCGATGCTGAGTTCGCCCGCTTGCATGCCGCCATTCGCGTGCTGCTCCCGGTGTTGCCAGCCCTCGCCGCAAGCTCGCCCATCGTCGAAGGACAGTTCACCGGCATGCTCGACTACCGGCTCGAAGCCTATCGGTTAAACGCGCGCAAGATCCCCTCGATCACCGGGCGCGTGATCCCCGAAACCGTGTCGAGCCGCGGAGATTACGAGGCCGGGATCCTCGGCCCGATGTACCGCGATATCGCGCCCTTCGATCCGGAAAGCATCCTGCGGCACGAGTGGCTAAACTCGCGCGGCGCTATCGCGCGCTTCGACCGTTCGGCGATTGAAATCCGAGTCCTCGATATTCAGGAATGTTCGCCGGCGGACTTGGCGGTCCTGGCCGCGATCGTGAGCGCGTTGCAGCGCCTCGCCGCCGAAGACTGGGGCGATCTCAAGGCACAACAAGCGCTTACGACCGAGGAGCTCGAGGCTATCCTGCTGGAAACCGCGCGTAGCGGCGAACAGGCGGTCATCGACAATACGCGCTTCCTGAGGGTGGTGAGGTTTCCGGAACGGCGTTGCGAGGCGCGGGATCTCTGGCATCATTTGATCGAGGAGGTGCCCGCGGGCGAGATCTGGCGCACACCCCTGCGGACGATCCTGCGCTCGGGCCCGCTCGCGCGGCGCTTGCTGCGCGCCGCGGGTAAGGAGCCGAAACGCTCGCGCCTCATCGCGGTTTACGCCGAGCTTTGCCGCTGCCTGGCCGAGGGACGCCAGTTCCTTGGCCTCGATTGACTGCGTTATTGTCACCTGCGAGCACGCGAGCCGGCGCGTGCCGCCCCGCTACCGTGCGTTATTTCGTGGTCAGGATGCAGTGCTGAAATCTCATCGCGGATCCGATCTCGGCGCGCTACGGCTCGCGCGCGAGCTGGCGACGGCGTTGGAAGCACCGCTCTTCGCCGGGAGCGTAACTAGGCTCCTAATCGATCTGAATCGCTCCTTACATCACCTGAAGTTGTACTCCGCGATCACGCGCGCTTGTCCCGAGAACGATCGGCGGAAGCTCGCCGCGAATTATTACCTGCCGTACCGGAACGCGGTGGAAAATTGGATCGCGCGCCGCGCCGGCCGCGGCCGCGCCGTTTTGCACCTTTCCGTCCATAGCTTCACGCCGGTTTTGGACGGCCAGGTACGGCATGCCGATATCGGGCTTCTTTACGATCCCCGGCGGGCGTTGGAACGCACGCTCTGCGGCGCGTGGCGCCGGGCCCTTCGCAGGGCGGCGCCTCTGCTTACGCTACGGCTAAATTACCCTTATCGCGGCACGGCGGACGGCTTTACGGCCTATCTCCGCCGCCGGTTCCCGTCTAACGCTTATCTCGGGATCGAAATAGAAGTCAACCAAACGCATGTCGGTAGGGACTGGAAGCGGTTACGACAGTTGCTTCGCGCGACACTCAAGGAAACTCTTCGCGGCACGCTTCCATTGCCTGCTTAATCGCTGTTTAATAGCACCTGCGACGCCCCGATCAGCTCCGCTCGAGGCGGGGTTTTTCGCAGTGTGCACGGCTTTTGCTCTGGATGGGCATCGGGAGACTAAACTAATCATGACCAAGACTGCAACGATTCCATTCCAGGCATTACTCGGCGGACTGTTTCTAGCCTTGGGAACTTTGATTCCGGCGGCTTCCACGGCCACCCCGCGGGCTGACACCGCTGCCGTTAGGAGCATCCGCGACCCGTTCCCCCAGCCGCCGGAATTGCGAGATGCGGTGGATTTCTGGCGGCGGGTGTTCGCCGTTTGGCGACGCGACCAGGTCGTTTTGCACGATACCGAAAACCTGGGCATCGTCTACGACGTCGTTGAACTTCCGGGGCCGGTGGCGGACGCGCAGACCCCACGCCAACAAGCCTACGTGCGTGCCCGGCGACTATCCTTGGAGCGCGGATTGCGGGAGCTGGCTCGCCGGGTCAAGTTTAGGATCGGCTTGAACAAAGAACAGCAGCGTCTGCTCGGTGTGATCGGTCACGGCGCCGGCACCCATGTCCTGGCGGGCGCGGATTCCCGAGTACGGACTCAGCGCGGTATGCGCGAGCGGTTCCTGCAAGGTCTGGAGATCAGCGGTCGCTATGATCGGCTCATGCGCGCTATATTCCGCGACGCGGCTTTGCCCGAGGATCTCGCGCTCCTGCCCCACATCGAATCGTCGTATGTTAACCACGCACGCTCCTCGGCGGGCGCCGCCGGGATTTGGCAGTTCATGCCGGCGACCGGCCGGCGGTTCCTCCGCATCAACAGCGCGGTCGATGAACGCTTCGACCCGATCTTGGCCGCGCACGGCGCCGCGCGCTATTTGCGGAACGCCTACGATGATCTCGGCGACTGGGCCCTCGCCATCACTTCTTATAACCACGGCGTGGGCGGGATGGTGCGCGCTCAACGGCAGTTCGGGCGTGACTTCGGCCGCATCGTCCGGAGCTACCGCGGCAAGACCTTTGGATTTTCCTCACGTAACTTTTACGCGGAGTTTCTGGCTGTCCGTTCCATCCTCGATGCTGAACGGCGCTATTTCCCCGAAGGGGTGCGCTACCAGCGCCCCCTGGAACATCAACGTATCCGGTTGAAACAAACGCTGCCCGTCACGCGACTAGCAACGAGTGTCGGCGTCCACCGCGAGCTTCTCGTTGATCTTAACCCGGCCTGGACACGGCGGGCGGCGCGCGGACTCGTTTCCCTACCGATGGGTTCCGAGATCTGGTTGCCGAG
>JBOIDH010000324.1:0-3350 GCA_050740495.1 Gammaproteobacteria bacterium
GAATCCGAGTCGGTGTTGACATGCCGCAGATCGTCGCGAAACAACTCCCGTTTCAGCGCTTCGGCATTGGTGAGATTGCCGTTATGGGCAAGGCAGATCCCATAGGGGGAATTGACATAGAAGGGCTGCGCCTCGGCCATAGATGCGCAACCCGCGGTCGGGTAGCGCACATGCCCTATGCCCATGTGACCCACCAGCTCGAGCATATGGTGGGTCTGAAAGACGTCGCGCACCAGGCCGCTGGACTTATGCAGGTGTAAGCGCCCTTCGTGGCAGGTCACGATTCCGGCGGCATCCTGGCCGCGATGCTGTAATACGGTCAGCCCATCGTATAAGGACTGGTTCACGCTCGCGCCCGCTACGATTCCGATGATTCCGCACATAGGCTATCGCCTCGTCCGATCACTATCCCGATGCTAACGATTTCCGCTCGGCCGGCGCCGCGCGCGGAGTCGAATTGTATAGCGCCTCCCAGTCACCCACAATGCGGCGTGCGCGTCGACTAAGGAAGCTCTGCAAAAGTGTCACGAGCAAGCCCAGATGCGCGAAGCCGCGGAGCGAGTCGCGAGACATATCAGGTAGATAGGCGAGCGGCGAGCGATCACGCGACAAAGCAGATGGGCTGCGCAGTAACTTTTGCAGAGCTTCCCTAAAACGTAAAATACGCCGCGACCCCGGGAGGCAAGTAGCTCCGCAACCACAGCGCCATGGCCTCGAAGCGGCCCAAGAGAACCGATTGCTCCCACCAGGGGTCCTGAGGCAGCGGTGTTAAACCGGCCATGAGCACCAAGACCCCCACCACGAGGGCGCCGCGCGCGACTCCGAACACGATCCCCAGCATCCGGTCTGTCCCGGAAAGGCCCGAGCTCATCACTAGCTTGGCGATAATGAAATTGATGATAGCCCCGCACAGCAAGGTCGCGATGAACAGCGCCATGAATGCGATGATCAAGCGCGCCGAAGGCACCGAGATGTAAGGGGTCAATAGATCCGCGAGCGGCCGCATAAACGTCATTGCAACCAAGATGGCCAAGATCCAAGCCAAGAGCGAGAGGACCTCGCGAATCAATCCGCGCCAAATACTGATGAGCGCGGACAAGCCTATGATGGCGAGAATGGCGTAATCCACCCAGATCATCGGTTGGCCGGGTTCAAACTCGCAAGGCCCCTACGCCGTGACTCTTCCCGCCAGGCCGGCTATCAGGACGCTGTAGACAAACCCCATTATTCATCCTACCGCAACCACACGAAAAAAGCAGACCGGAAGAATCGCGGGCTATCGCAGCGACACCAGCGGCTACCCCTGCCCCTAACGATGGCAACGAAACCGTAGGATATCCGCCAATAGGAGAGCCAACCTTGGGAGGTGCCTAAAATTTCCAGTATTATTGGCCAGAAACCAGACGCTCGCGATCATCGCATGCCACTCCAATCGGCCATCGGCAAACTCGTGGCGGGCCAAGACCTCTCCGGGGACGAGATGAGCGCGGCCATGGAGCTCATAATGGGCGGACAAGCCTCCGCGGCGCAGATTGGGGGTTTTCTGGTCGCGTTGCGGATGAAAGGAGAGACCGTGGGGGAGATCACGGCGGCCGCGCGGGTCATGCGGGATCTCTCCGAGCCCGTCGCAGCCTCCACCGGCCATCTGGTGGACACTTGTGGTACCGGCGGAGATGGCGCAGGCACATTCAATGTGTCCACGACCAGTGCGTTGGTCGTGGCTGCTGCCGGTGGTAGGGTTGCGAAACACGGTAATCGCGGCGTTTCAAGCCGTTCGGGGAGCGCGGATCTCCTGGAGGCCGCGGGCGTCAAAATCGCGCTTAGCCCTGCGCAAGTCAGCGCGTGTATCGCCGAAATCGGCATTGGTTTCATGTTCGCGCCCGCGCATCACCAGGCCATGCGGCATGCGGTCGCGCCGCGCCGCGAGTTGGGGATCCGCACGCTCTTCAATCTCCTTGGGCCGTTGACGAATCCGGCCGGCGCGAGGGCGCAGCTTATCGGCGTTTTTCAAGCGTGCTGGACCGAGCCCTTGGCCCAGGTATCGCGAAACCTCGGCAGTACCCACGTGATGGTCGTTCACGGTGAGGACGGGTTGGATGAAATCAGCATCAGCGCGCCGACGCGAGTGACCGAATTGCGTGATGGAGCGATCGCCAACTATTGGCTGACCCCGGAGCAGTTCGGGATCGGCTCGGCCGATCTCGGCGCAATCAAGGCTGGCGATACCTTGGAGAGTCTGGCGCGCATGCGTTCCGTGCTCGATAACCATCCCGGGCCGGCCTTGGATATCGTGCTACTCAACGCGGGAGCGGCCCTCTATGTGTGCGGAGTCGCCCGAGAGATTTCCGCGGGCGTCGCCTTAGCGCGGCAAACCCTCGCTCAAGGGAGCGCGCGGCAGAAATTGGAGCAGCTTGTCAAGGTGACCAACGCTTTCTAATCCTACTGTGTTACAAGCTGCTGAAGGGCGCCCTGCTTCGTTAGCATCGGGCTCGAAATGCTCATTTACTGCCGTGTAAACTGCGCTTTCTCGCCCGATTCCCCCTCGCATGGCATCCCTTGATCGCCTTGTAACACAGTAGGACTAAGCATGCCGCGTCCGAGGTTTTTTATAGCTTAGCGGCGCGCTCTTTGTCGATGAGAAAATCGATCACCTTAAGCACCTCACTGAAGCCGATACCCACTTCTCCGGGCGTGCGAAACTTTCCGTTGATGACGACCTTAGGCACGCCATCGATGCCATACTGTTTAACGGACTGGAGGGCCTGTTGGGCTTTGGCATCCACCGCAAATGAGCTGAACGCCTCGGTAAACGCTTCCTTCGAGACGCCGTTTTCGGCAAAAAACTCGGCGAGTGACGCCTCATCGTCCAGCCGCCGCTTGGACTCGTGCAACGCCTTGAAGAACGGAGAGTGAATTTTATCGACGACCCCCAATGCCTCGGCGGCATAGTAGGCTTTTGCATGGAGATGCCATACTTTATTGAAGGCCGCCGGTATGCGGCGAAATTCGACATCCGGGGCTTTGCTTGCGGCCCATTTACTAATATACGGCTCAAAATCGTAACAATGAGGGCATCCGTACCAGAAAACCTCAATGACCTCGATCTTCCCGTCCGTCGCGACCGGCTGGGCAGGAACGATTTCCTCATAATGCTTGCCGGGCTGGTAGCCAGCATTCGATACCGGTTCTTCCGCGAAACCGTTACTAGCAAAGCACATTAGTGTGACTACCCACCGAAACCTTGCGTGCATAACACCCCCTTAAAGTGGTTTGAATCGAAGTGGCTGGCGCCTGAATCGAAAGGGTTCCCGAAGGCGGCAGGTCCTTGCCGGAGGCGTGGTCGCGGGTCC
>JBOIDH010000325.1:0-3344 GCA_050740495.1 Gammaproteobacteria bacterium
CGCACCGGTGAAACAGGAAAACGGGAGACCCAAGGAGATCGGTGGGCCCGGCGGGCCGGAACCGACACGTTACGGCGACTGGGAGCGGCGCGGCCGCTGTATTGATTTTTAGGGCATATCGCGCTCTAGTTCGCAACCCTCGTGCGACGATCACCCGTCGCGAGCGATGTACGTCCGAGCGGCTCCATGTCACGGGTATAAATAAAGCAAAACGCATGGCGCACCGTCCCCTCTCACCGCACCTACAGATCTACCGGCTTCCGTTCGCCGCAATCTTGTCGATCACGCATCGCCTGACCGGCGTGTTCCTCACGCTAGGGTCGGTGCTGCTCGTTTACTGGCTGGTTGCGATCGCGAGCGGCGAGACCGCCTATCTCGAAGCACAAGGGCTGCTGGGCTCGTGGTATGGATCGCTGGGCCTGTTTTTATGCTCGTTTGCCTTGTATTTCCACCTCTGTAACGGCGTACGTCATCTGTTCTGGGATGCCGGCTATGGTTTTGAGCTGAAAACCGTGGACACCTCGGGACATATTGTGATCATTCTCACGGTCGTGCTGACCGTCATTACCTGGTTCCTCGGGATCCTGTTCTCCGGAGGTCCCGCGTGAGCTTGAAGACCCCGCTCGCGCGAGCCCGTGGTTTGGGATCCGCAAAGACCGGGGTAAGCCACTGGTGGTGGCAGCGAATCACCGCCGTCGCTCTAATCCCCTTATCGCTCTGGTTTGCAGCCTCGATCATCACCATGATCGGCGCGGATTACGACGCTGTCGTCACCTGGATCCGATCCCCGATCGTGGCCGCGTTTCTCATCCTGTTCGTCGTGTCCCTGTTCTACCACGCCCTCCTCGGCGTACAGGTGATCATTGAAGACTATATGCACAATGAGGGACTGAAAGTCGCCGTCTTGGTGGGGACCCAGTTCATAATCTCGGCGCTCGTTCTCGTGGCCAGCATTGCGATTCTACGCATCGCGGTGGGGGGGGCGTAATTTGGCGCCGGCCTATCCCATCGTCGAACACCAGTACGATATCGTCGTGGTCGGCGCCGGCGGCGCCGGCTTGCGCGCCACCTTCGGCATGGCGGTAAAGGGCTTGACGACCGCGTGTATCACCAAGGTGTTTCCGACCCGTAGCCACACCGTCGCGGCGCAAGGCGGCATGAGCGCCGCGCTCGGCAATATGGGGCCCGACGACTGGCGTTGGCATATGTACGACACGATCAAGGGCTCTGACTGGCTAGGAGATCAGGATGCGATCGAATACATGTGCCGCGAGGCGGTGCCGGCGGTCATCGAGCTCGAGCACTACGGCGTTCCATTCTCCCGCACCGAAGACGGCAAAATCTACCAGCGTCCCTTCGGGGGGATGACCACGCATTACGGCGAGGGAGTTGCCCAGCGTACCTGTGCCGCGGCCGATCGCACCGGGCACGCCATCCTGCATACCTTGTATCAGCAGGCGCTGAAGCACAACGCGGAGTTCTTCGTCGAGTATTTTGCCTTGGACCTCCTCATGGACAACGAGGGAGTCTGCCGCGGGGTCCTGGCCTGGAATCTCGATGACGGCACGCTGCACCGCTTTCATGCCCACACCGTGGTGCTCGCCACCGGGGGTTACGGACGCGCCTACTTCTCCTGCACCTCCGCCCATACCTGCACCGGTGACGGCAACGCCATGGTGCTGCGCGCGGGATTACCGCTCCAGGACATGGAATTTATCCAGTTTCATCCGACCGGGATCTACGGATCCGGTTGTTTGATCACCGAAGGCTCGCGCGGCGAAGGCGGCTATCTCACCAATTCAAAAGGCGAACGGTTCATGGAGCGTTTTGCGCCGAACGCCAAGGATCTGGCCTCGCGAGACGTCGTCAGCCGTTCCATGACCATCGAGATCCGGGAAGGGCGCGGGGTGGGGCCGGAACGGGATCATATCTTCTTGCACCTGGAGCACTTGGGAGCGGACGTCATCCACGAGCGTTTGCCCGGCATCGCGGAGTCGGCGCGCATCTTCGCGGGGGTGGATGTCACTAAGCAACCGATACCGGTGATCCCCACCGCGCACTACAACATGGGCGGGATCCCGACCAACTATCACGGCCAGGTCGTGACGCTCAGGGACGGCGATCCCGATACGGTCGTGCCGGGTCTCATGGCCATCGGCGAGTGCGCTTGCGTCTCCGTCCACGGCGCGAATCGGCTGGGGTCCAATTCGCTGCTCGATCTCATCGTGTTCGGACGCGCGGCGGCTAACTACTGCGCAACCCACATCCAACCCGGGCAGGCTCACCAGCCGCTGCCCGAGGGAATCACCGAAGCCGTACTGACACGCTTCGATCGACTGCGTCACGCGCAAGGATCGCGCCCGACCGCGACGATCAGGCTGGACATGCAGCGCGTGATGCAGAACCACGCGGCGGTTTTTAGGAGCGCGGAGCTCCTCGGCGAGGGAATTCATAAATTCAAATCCATCCGAGAGTCCTTTTCCGAAGTGCGGGTATCGGATCGTTCCCTCATCTGGAACACCGATCTGGTGGAAACCTTGGAGCTTGATAATTTGCTGGGACAGGCGATGGTGAGCATCGGCGCGGCTAATAACCGCACCGAGAGCCGGGGCGCGCATGCGCGCGAGGATTATCCTCGACGCGACGATGAGAACTGGCTCAAGCACACGCTGACCTGGCTCGATGAACGCGGCGAGACGCGCTTCGACTACCGGCCGGTGCACCTGCGTACGCTCACGGATGAAGTCGAGGTCATTCAACCCAAAGCGCGCGTGTACTGACAATATCAACAACCTGATCGGCGAGGGACAGCGATGCGTGCCATGAAATTGCCAATCCTTGAGAATATCGAGGCGGGAAAACATTTTACCGCGCCGGCCGGCGCGCGGCGGGTCAAACGCTTCAAGCTCTACCGCTATGAACCAGATTCCGGTAAGCCGCCGCAATTGGATAGTTTTGATATCGATCTGACCCGCTGCGGCCCGATGGTGCTGGATGCACTTATCTACATTAAAAATGAGGTCGACGCCACGCTGACCTTCCGGCGCTCCTGCCGCGAGGGCGTGTGTGGCTCGTGCGCGATGAATATCGATGGATCCAACACGCTGGCATGCACCAAGGCCATCGATGACGCGGAGATGGACGTTTCTGTTTATCCCCTGCCGCACCTGCCGGTAATCAAGGATCTGGTGCCCGATATGACGCATTTTTATGCCCAATACGCCTCGATCAAACCCTGGTTACAGGCGGACACACCGCCGCCCGCCCGCGAGCGCTTGCAAACCAAGGAAGATCGCGCCCAGCTTGACGGGCTGTACGAATGTATCCTCTGCGCCTGTTGCTCG
>JBOIDH010000326.1:0-3307 GCA_050740495.1 Gammaproteobacteria bacterium
GCTGATGGACGCGCACCCCCCCCCCCGTTGGCGGGCCCGCGGCCTTTAATGCCCTAAGGACTCAGGTAAAATGCATGCACTTATTAGCCGGATGCCGAACTAAGCACGACAAATAACCTTACCTCCTAAAATTAAGAATAGACCATAAGCTCAATACGAACATGAGAAAGGCCTAAAATGCATTCTGGTTAAGTAGTAGTAACCGGTCTCCCTCGTTAATAGCCCATACTTTTTTGCTCCAGCATCCGGATTGCATACGGTGGTTTTGGGTAGTAGGATTAATGCTTAACCGCCTAAGTGCTTAGGAGTTGATATGGAAGAGGCGATACGCTGGACCGTTAAGGTTTCCAGAGACACTGATGTATCTCTACGGTCATTTCTCGCGCAGCGGGGCATGAAAAAAGGAGATTTGTCGAAGTTCATCGAGCGCGCGGTGCAAAAAGAGGTGTTTGCACAAACCGTGGCTGGTGTTCAGGCGCGCAATGCCGGTGTGCCGAAAGAGCAAATCGAGGCTGCTATTGACGATGCGCTGCGTCAGGTTCGCGCGCAGATGTGGGGCAAGCCCAAGAAAAAGAAGTAAGCCGGCTTGTCGCGTGTGCGCGTCATCCTCGATACCAATGTGGTCCTGAGCGCCTTAATCAAAGTCGACTCAAAACCCTACAAAGTAGTCCAAGCCTGGTTGGACGGGCGGTTCGAGCTTGTATCGAGCGCGGCGCAACTGGAGGAAATTACCCGCGTCTCCCGCTATTCTCAAGTACGACGTTTTATTGAGCCGGCTGAAGTTGGGTGGATGGTAAATCGGATACGGGATCGGGCCCTGCTCGTTGAACGCTTACCCGACGTCGATGCGTCGGCAGATCCCGGAGACAACTTTCTGCTAGCCATGGCAGAGGCCGGAGACGCGGAGTATCTCGTCACGGGCGACAAAGCCGGCTTGCTCGCAATCGAGAAACACGGAAGAACGCATGTTGTGACCATCAGCAGGATGCTCGCAACGCTCAACATCAGATAAGCAACGGAGCCCACCGTGCTGCGGATAGCTCATGCCAACTGAAGCCGACACCTGCCGTAAATGGGCCGCAGGTGGGACGGCGAGCCGCATTCGATCGCGGAGCAGCGAACCATCACCGACGGGCGCATCGTGCCGGTGGGCAAGGGGTTCATCCGCAAACCGCCGAGGCGCGTCGATTACCTGCTGCGCTACACGCGCGACTTCCGCTTGCGGTTGTCGAAGCTAAGGCGTCTTACAAGGCCGCCGCGGAGGGGCTGCAGCAGGCGAAGCACTACGCCGAGATGCTCGGCTTAAAATTCGCCTACGCGACAAACGGCCCGGACATCATCGAATTCGATTATTCCACGGGTCTCGAAACAGCGCGTACTGACTACCCGACGCCGAGTGAGCTCTGGCAGCGTTATCGTGCAGCGAGCGGAATAAGCGATACGAAGACCGCCGACCGGCTGCTAGCACCATGCAACCATACTGTGGGGAAAGGCGAGCGCTATTACCAGCAGATCGCGATCAACCGCACGGTCGAGGCCATCCTAAAAAGGCAGCGCCGACTACTCATCACCATGGCTACGGGAACTGGCAAGACAGCCGTGGCCTTTCAGATCTGCTGGAAGCTTTGGAACACCCGCTGGAACCGCACCGGCGAATATCGCCGGCCGAAGATTCTCTACCTCGCCGATCGTAACATTCTCGTGGATCAGCCCAAGGACGGCATCTTTGCCGCCTTTGGCGATGCGCGCTGCAAGATTGAGTCTGGGGAAGTGGTCCAAAGCAGGGAGATGTATTTCGCCATCTATCAGGCGCTGGCCGAAGACGAGCGGCGGATTGGGCTCTTCAAGTCCTTCCCGCCGGAATTCTTCGATCTCATCATCGTCGATGAATGTCATCGCGGCAGTGCGCGCGATGACAGTTCCTGGCGGATCGTCCTGAACTATTTCGCGCCCGCCGTTCAGCTCGGCATGACGGCCACACCCCTGCGCGAGGACAACCGCGACACCTACCTTTACTTCGGCAACCCGATTTACGAATACAGTCTGCGCCAAGGCATCGATGACGGCTTTCTCGCTCCCTACCGCGTGCACCGCGTCATCACCGAATGGGATGCGGCGGGCTGGCGTCCCAGCAGAAATGATCTGGACCGCTATGGAAGACCCATCCCTGACGATGAATACGAGACCAGGGACTTCGAGCGGGTCGTGGCCCTGCGCGCCCGCACCGAGGCGATGGCGCGCCATCTCACGGAATTCCTCAAGAAGACCGATCGCTTCGCCAAAACGATTGTGTTCTGCGTCGATCAAGAACATGCGAGGGAAATGCAGACGGCACTCGGCAACCTGAATGCCGATCTGCGGGTGCAGCACCCTGACTATGTCTGCCGCGTCACGGCCGACGAAGGCGACATCGGGCGCGGCCATCTCGGGCGGTTTCAGGATGTGGATACCCGATCGCCCGCGATTCTCACGACTTCGCAGTTGCTCACGACAGGGGTCGATGCGCCCACCTGCAAGAACGTTGTTCTAGCCCGCGTCATCGGCTCCATGAGCGAGTTCAAGCAGATCATCGGGCGCGGTACGCGCGTACGCGATGATTACGGCAAGCTCTGGTTCAACATCATCGACTATACCGGCTCGGCAACGCGGCTCTTCGCCGATCCGGCCTTCGATGGTGAACCCGTCAGACTGACAGAGGAAGAAATCTCAGAAATCCGAGAGGTAACCCGAGTTCTCACCAATTACGAAGAAAAAGACGAAGATGTCGAACATGAAGCAATGGAGACTGAAATCAAAGACGTGGCAGACCGTGAGCTGCGCAAGTTCTATTTCGACGGGGGGCAGGTCGAGATCGCCGCTCACCTTGTTTACGAGCTCGATCCCGACGGCAAGCAGCTCCGGGTCGTGCGGTATACCGACTATGCGGCGGAGAAGGTGCGCATCCTTTGCACCACGGTGCGGGACCTTCGAGAGAAATGGGCCGATCAACTTCCTGAAAGATAGCACCTACAACGCTACAATCCGGTCGTTTTCGGCGCAAGGTTCATGGGCGCATAAGACGATCATTCGTCCGTTGCCGAACAAAGGTTTTGACGCGGACCTCGTGAGAAATAGTCAAATGTTGTGTACGGGGCTAGGTTAGGCGGCGATTCTTTCGGGGTCTTCCCATAGGCCGTCTTGGAAAATAACTCCCTCAATGACTTGAGCTAGGCGGGGAATTCCATACAGGTTCCGCCAATGTCGCTCGGCACTTTTTACCAACATGAATACCATCGCCAAAATGCTTTCTCGAGACACGCAGCCGCGG
>JBOIDH010000327.1:0-3291 GCA_050740495.1 Gammaproteobacteria bacterium
GGACCTCAGCGCGAGGTGACGTTTGCGAAAAGCTTTGCGATTGGGAAATACGAAGTGACGTTTGATGAATACGATGAATATTTTTTTGATGAATACGTTGTGTTTCTAAAGAATATTGATAGGAACGTTGGTTGCCGGGAAGGCCATCGGCCCAAGCGTCCGGGCGACGGGGGTTGGGGCAGGGAACGCCAGCCAGTAATCAACGTGAGTTGGCGGGAGGCTACCTGCTATGCTAAGTGGCTTACCAAGAAAAGGGGGCTGGACGATAAGCACCAATACCGTCTCCCCACGGAAGCCGAATGGGAGTATGCCGCGCGGGCGGGGACGACGACGCGCTACTGGTGGGGCGATGAGGTTGGCGAGGATAACGCCAACTGCAATGGCTGCGGAAGCTCGTGGGATAGTAAGCAGACGGCACCGGTCGATGCTTTTAAGCCGAACCCCCTGGATCTTTATAACACAGCGGGTAACGTGTGGGAGTGGGTCCAGGACTGCGGGCATGAGAATTACGAGGGTGCGCCGAGCGACGGTTCAAGATGGGGAGAGGAGCATGGCGGTGATTGCGCCCGGCGTGTGATCCGTGGCGGCTCCTGGCTCGACGGACCGTGGCTCGGTCGTTCGGCCACCCGTTACTGGAGCCCACCGGACGTCCGGTACATCGGCATTGGTTTTCGTCTTGCCCAGGACGTGGATTGACACTTTCCTCTTTTTGCTTTTACCCTTTGCGGCGCGGAGGGCCGCGCAGCGGCATCTTAAACGGGATCTCCCTCTGAGCGCCTCTCGCAAGAATATGCGCTCCGTAAGCGCATCTATATTGAGGAAGTCTCCTGGGACGATCCGGGTGCGCCCGTGCCCCTGGATGCCCACTTGACGCTGCAAGAGGCGTGCGCCGGCTTCGAGGAGCCGGGTTGCAGTGGCGGAGATCGCCTACCGGGACAGACGGATCTGGGCATGGACCCCTTCGCGCTTTTGCAGGAGGGCGATCACCTCGAAGAGGTTACGGGCCTGCGGGTTGCCCTTGGGCCCCAGCATCCGCATCAGGCTTTTGGGCGGCCGCCCGGTCTCCTCGCCCAGGGCCTCGAAGCCGATCGTGGCGTTGATGTAATCGCGTAGTACGGCCTTGCCGGTCTCGGCATCGCCCGACAAAAAGCATTCCAGGGCCTCGGTCAAAAGCGCGCCGCGGAAGGCCTCGTCGGTCTCCGCTCGCGCCTTGATGGTGTCTTTGAAATCCCGTGTCAGTGCCATAGCTCCACTTTCTTTCGGGCCTTATAGTCTCGCCAGAGCCGCCGGGCCGTCTCAACGTCGGCGCTCTGCCGCTTCTTCGTGCCGCCGCCGAGCAGGATCACGAGGTGCTCGCCGTCCTTGCCGAAATAGACCCGGTAGCCCGGCCCATAGTCGATCTTGATCTCCAGGACCCCGCCGCCAACGCCCTTCACGTTGGACCGGTTGCCCTGTTCGAGGCGGACCAAGGCGACGGTGATCTTGGCGGCGGCGCTCGCCTCCAGGCCGCTGAACCACTTCTCAAAAGGGCTACGGCCCGCCGGATCGATATATTCCCGCACCTCGATCATATATTATGGTAACATATACGTTACCTTAAGCAAGGGACATTGCAGAGGCAAGTAGAGGGTCCAGGGGGTGACGTTCGGCCTCCACGGACTCGAAACTTCGGGCGGAACCGCAGGCACGACGCGCTTCCTCTATGACGGCGACGAGCTCATTACCGAATATGACAGCGCCGGCATCATGGCGCGCCGCTATGTCCATTCCGACAATGTCGACGATCCGGTGGTGCAATATGACGGCGCCGCGGTCGGCGCCGCGACGCGCTAGAAAAGGCCAAGCAATACGGCTTCGACCAGCCCTATCTCGAGGCGTGCCTTTAGCTTCAGGGGGTGGTTTCGAGCTTGGCCTGCAGCCAGCGGAATACGCGCGGGCCGTCGGTGATGATCTGGCCGAAGTGGCGCGTCAAACCCGGCGGCAGCGGTGCCGACTGGTCGATAACCTCCTCCTGCACGTCGTTGCCGACCGAACGAGAAACGGCCGCCAGGTCCACGGTCCACGCGAAGGGCACGACCTCATCGTCAATGGAGGCGCTGTACCGTACCGGAGCGTTGATCTTCAAACCCATGGCGCTGTTGGCCGCCATGTACTTGGCCCATTCGAGGAACACGGGCGAGTTCAGCTGGAACATCTCGTTGGCTGGCTGGCCGGCCCACGAATCCTCCTTGCGGAGGCCTTCGGCGCAGCGCTGCTCAAGTTGCGACCAGAGCGCCAGGCCCTTGGCCGACAGGATGCCCTCCGGCTTATATTTTGGGTTCTCGGCCAGAAAGGCATTGAGCAGCATCGGCAGGAACGCGACGGTGAAACCCTTGATCGGTTGGAGCGCTAACGCCGCGGCTTGGGCACTGTTGCTGCCCGCTGCCATCGCGGCGACGCCGACCAATTTGAACTCCGGTACATAGGTGGGCTGCATGCTTCCGGACCAGAGCGCGGCGTGCCCGCCCTGTGAGTGCCCGGCGAGACCCAGTTTGGTAGAGATCTGGCCCGGGAACAGCTGGCGGGCGGCGCGCGCGATGTCCAGCGCTCCGTGCGCCTCTGAGGGGCCACTCACGTACGGGTGGGTGCGGTCGGGGGGGCCGAGGCCTTCATAGTCAGTACGGACGACGACCCACCCGGCATCGAGGAAGAGTTGGAGCATGTTATGCTGGAGCATGTTGTAGCCGTAGGCGTAGGGGCCCTGTGGACCGCCCTCGCGGCTCTTGGACGGCGCGCAGATGTCGGTGACGCCAACGGTGCCGTGCGTGTAACTCAATATGGGGAAACCGCCGGCCGGAGCGGCCTTGTTCGGGACGGACACGATGCCGGTCACGCCGATGGGTGTGCCATCGGCGGCCTCTGAGCGGTACATCACCAGGATGTTCTTGGCGTTCTTCAGCGACATGTCCGGGTTGTCGAGGTTGCGAGACCAGACCAGGTCGCCGTGCTGCTTGCCCGGCAGCAGCACCGGTGGAGCGTAGAACGCGTCACCCGTCGGGCCAGTGACGCCCACACGAGGGGAGGACTGCGCCGCCGCCGTGGAAGAAAACGCTGGCGTGAGTGCGGCCACCGTCATCGCTGCGATGGCTCCCGTCGTCGCCCAATTCGATCTATGACCCATCTTGTCCTCCCGATCGCTTAGTACTCATTTTCATAAATATGGCTACGTATGATTGTTGCCACTTTTCGGTTTCTTGGCTATCTTGGCTATCCTTGCCTCGAACGAGGATTGCCGAGTATGCCAAGACACAG
>JBOIDH010000328.1:0-3283 GCA_050740495.1 Gammaproteobacteria bacterium
GCCCAGACCTATACCCTGGTCGCCGCCGATCAAGGGACCATGATCGGCTTTGAGGTCACCCCGGTGGCCCAGAGCGGCACCTCGCCTGGCCTGGCGGTCACGAGTGCCGCGGTGGGACCAATCGCCGCCGAGCCCTTCGCGGGGGAATTGTTCAACCGGATAACGTTCGGGCTCGGTCTATAGCCAGCTGATGCACCGCCCGCGCCGCCGCTAAGCTCCGCGGCCCTGCCCGTTGCAGTGGTCCGCGGCGTCGTCAGTCACGTAACCGCTCTTGAAGAACAGGGTCCGAAGGTCGTATTCCTCGAAGTAGCGCCCGCTGCCCAGTACTCCCAGACCGAGAGGCCCGGCCGGTCGCGGGCTGATGCGTGACGTGGTCCAATTGGGCATTGACGCGGGACGAGTAACGGCCGAGCCGGAAATCGATTTTGATGTTATCTTAGCACGGTGGTTCGGCAGCCGGGCCAAAAGAAACTGGGAGGGCAGATGACCACGTTACTATACCTTCTAGCCGTAATCGGGGGTTTTGGCGCCCTCGCGTATTTCGCCGCGCCCTTGTGGGCGTGGACGGCGGGATTGGCGCTGGCCGTCGCGCTGGCTTCCTTGCAGCTCCCGGGGTTTCTCGCCGCGGTAGCCTGGCTGTTATGGCTATCCGTCGCCCTGGCGAATATTCCCCTCGTGCGCAGATATCTCTATAGTGCGCCGCTGCTGCGCCTGTACCGCCACAAGCTTCCGGCGATGTCCACGACGGAGCGCGAGGCGCTCGAGGCCGGTAATGTCTGGTGGGACGCCGAGCTGTTCTCGGGCCGGCCCGAATGGCAGCGGTTGCTAGAGTTACCGAAACCCTCCTTGACGCATGAAGAACAGGCTTTCCTCGATGGCCCGGTCGACGAGCTTTGCCGCAGGATTGATGACTGGCGGATCACCTATGAGCTGCACGATTTGCCGCCCGATCTCTGGGAATTCATCAAGGCCCGGCGCTTCCTCGGCATGATCATCCCCAAGGACTACGGCGGGCTCGGGTTCTCGGCGCAAGCCCACTCCGCGGTGGTCGCCAAGGTCGCATCGCGCAGCGGCAGCGCGGCGGTCACGGTGATGGTGCCGAACTCGCTCGGACCGGCGGAGCTTCTCATGCATTACGGCACCGGGGCCCAGAAAAGCTATTACTTACCCCGGCTCGCCGAGGGCCGGGAGATCCCGTGCTTCGCCTTGACCAGTCCCTACGCTGGCTCGGACGCCTCGGCCATCCCCGACCGCGGCGTGGTCTGCCAGGGCGAATACCAAGGGCAAAGCGTCCTCGGAATTCGCGTCACCTGGGAAAAACGCTATATCACGCTGGCGCCGGTGGCGACGGTCTTGGGCCTCGCGTTTCAACTCTACGATCCGGAGCATCTGGTGGGAACCCAGGACAATGTGGGCATCACGCTGGCGCTGATACCCACGAACCATCCCGGGGTCCGCATCGGCCGCCGGCACTTTCCGCTCAAGCTGGCGTTTCAGAACGGTCCAACCGCAGGGGAGGACGTGTTCATACCGATGGATATGGTTATCGGCGGCCATGAACGGCTCGGCCAAGGCTGGCGCATGCTGATGCAGCGCCTGGCCGTGGGACGCTCCATCTCACTGCCGGCGCTTGCCGCCGCCGCGGTTAAATATTGTGCTCGCTACGCCGGGGCCTACGCCCGGGTACGCAAGCAATTCAAGCTGCCGATCGGCCGCTTCGAGGGGATCGAGGAACGCTTGGCGCATATCGCCGCCGAGGCCTACGCGGTCGAGTCGGCGCGCCGAATCACGGCCGTGGCTTTGGATCACGGCCAAGAGCCGGCGGTGATTTCGGCGATCCTGAAATACCAGGCCACCGAACGCCAGCGGCGCGTCGTCAACGACGCCATGGACATCCTCGGCGGCCGGGCCATTTGCGAGGGGCCAAGTAACTACATGGCTAATATGTACCAGGGCGTGCCGGTCTCCATCACGGTCGAGGGCGCGAATATTCTCACCCGCAGCCTCATCGTGTTCGGTCAGGGCGCCATTCGCTGCCATCCCTGGTTATATAAGGAGATCCAGGCTGCCTTGGGATCCGATCAGCAGGCTGGGCTCGCCGCTTTTGATGAGGCGCTCGCGGGCCATCTCGGATTCTTGCTGCGGAATCTGGCTCAGGCGTTCGTGCATAACCTCACCCGCGCCCGCTCGGTGACAACGCCGCAGGCAGGACCCGCCGGCCGCTGGTATGCGGAGCTCGGCCGTCTCAGCGCGAGCTTCGCGCTCGGCGCGGATATCGCGCTACTGATTCTCGGGGGCGAGCTCAAACGCCGCGAGCATCTTTCCGGACGCTTTGCGGATATTCTCGCCGAGATGTATTTTCTAAGCTGCGTTCTCAAACGCTTCGAGGACGAGGGCCGGCAAACCGGCGATTTATCCTTGGTCGAGTATACCGGCGCCGCTGCCGTCGCCATGATCGAACAGCGACTCGCGGAAATCCTTGGGAATTTCCCATCGCGCCCTCTGGGTTGGCTGTTACGCCGCGTCGTGTTCCCTTGGGGACGGCAGAGCCGGCCGGCCGACGATCGGCTCACGCACCAAGCGGCCGCGCTGTTACTGGAAGTCTCCCCCGCGCGCGACCGGCTGACGGCCGGCATCTTCGTAAGCCGTGCGCCTGACGACATCACCGGCCGTATCGAACACGCCTTCGAGCTGGTTCCGGAAGCGGAAAGTATCGAGGCACGCATCAAGGCCGCGATCAAGGATGGCGCCATCAAAGTGACCGATGAGCACTCAGTCCGTAAGGAGGCCCTGAACGCGGGCATCGTCTCGGCGGAAGACATGCGATTGCTCGAAGCTTGGGATCGGGCGGTACGCGCGGCGATCGATGTCGACGATTTCTCGCCCGAGGCGTTGGCGCCATTGCCGCAGCGCGGATGAGCTGTGCCCGTGTCCAAGGTTATCCTCACTGAGTATTCGCGCTGCCTTGGTTGAGATCCCCTCACCCCCGCCCTCTCCCGGTGGGAGAGGGAGTTAACGGAATACCCATAAATTCTGCCGAAGAGCCTAAAAAATAAGAGGTATCATGCATGTTGACTGGTTATATAACGCTTCCTTGGTGGGGCTATGTGCTGGTCACCTTGGGGTTGACGCACATAACGATCGTATCGGTGACTATTTTTTTGCACCGCCACCAATCCCATCGAGCGTTGGACTTGCATCCAGCCGTCGCGCATTTCTTCCGCTTCTGGCTCTTTGTGACCACCGGGCTCAACACGAAGACCTGGGTCGCGGTGCACCGCAA
>JBOIDH010000329.1:0-3278 GCA_050740495.1 Gammaproteobacteria bacterium
CGCATCGATGTGACTGACCAGCAAACGGTTACCCTTGCGCTCGGAGATTGACCGTGAAAAACCAGGTTGCACCTGGAACATGAGCACGGCGATATTCCGTCATGAAGTTCGTTTAACCTTTGAAAGGTTTCTCACTCGAACGATGCGCTTCGTTCCTCAGCACATCCTACGCGGGCTCCACGGGCGCGGCGCGGGCCGCACCCCCGCTTTGCCCGTTGATTGTTATAACTGACTACGCGGGCAAGTTGTTATACCGCGAACGGGCATAATTTTCCTAAAGGTGTAAGACGCTCCCTATCAACTGTCACCCCGGCGAAAGCCAGGGCCAGGGATTGGCCCTGCTTGGCGCGCCGAGGACGCAGAGCCGGGGTCCAGCGGGGCATAGCAGTTCATCCTGGATGCCGGCTTTCGCCGGCATGACGTCAGGTAAAACGTAAGTTATGCCCGTTGTTGGTATATGTCGTAACCATACCAACAAGGTGCTGATTGCCGTGCGTTGCTTCCTGAGGAATCCTTACAGGTAACGCTCGGAGAGCAGCGCGTAGATCGCGCTCCACATACGCACTCCGTCCATCGCATCCGGCGCCACATCGACGTGTACCAGGCCGCGGGGGAGGAAGATCTGGCTCTGTCCCGCGGGGAGCGCCGCGGCCAAGGCTACGCTCTCGACGTAGGGAATCATCGCATCGTCGAGGCCGTGGACGAGGATGAATCGGGTCTCGAGCCGTGAGAGATCGCGCGCGGCGAGGTTAAGCCGCTCGACATCCATTCGCAACGCCGGAGGAAACCGGCTCAGTAGATGCGCGCTGCGAGTCGGGTCCCGGTTCACGATGAAATCGTAGACTTGGCGGCCCTCGGTGCTGAGAGAGGCCAGGAGATCATTGATCTCCGCCTCGGGATTTTCTAGTTTCCGCCGGGCCAGCGTGCCGAGGAGATAGCGTTCGCGGGCATTTTCGAGACGCGAGGCGTTACTGAGCGCGTAGACCCATTTCCCGTATTCATGCGGCTTATTCCTTAACGAAAGACCATAGGCGTCATAGTGCCCGGTCGTGAAATAGGTCAGTACACGCGGCAGATCGAAATAGCCGCCGACGGAAATAAGAAAACGCACCCGCCGCGACAAGGAGGAATCGAGCAAGGCCAAGAGCGCGGGTCCGACGGCGACACTCGTCGTCAGGATGCCCGCACGGCCCGCGGGTGTCAGCTCGGGCCGGGAGCGGAGATAGGTTACGGCGTCGGCCACGTCGCGGGCGCTCGCGGGTAGCAGCTTAAGCTCGCGCAAGGCGACGATGTCGGGTACCAACACCGCGAAGCGCGCGCGTGCCAGGGTGGTCGCAAAGCGGATGACGCGCGCATCCTCCTTGCCCTCGGCGGCCGCACCGGGGACGAAAACGATCCCCGCGAGCACCGGGTCGCCGGTGCGGTAAAGATCGGCCCGATAGTGGCGTTCCTCAACCGCGAAGGTAAGGGGCGCGCGCAGTGCGGCAGGACGGATGTCGATCGCCGCCGCGGGTGCGCGCTGAACGAGATCGAGGAGCGTGAGCAAGGCCTCGTAACCCTGGCAGAGGTTACGCGCATAGACCACGGCCAATGCGACGGCCGATCCCAGGAGAATCCCGAAAACCCAGCGGCGCGCTGAGAGCTTGTGAATAAACCTGCTGCGCGTCACGATAGCTGCGTTGCGCGGGTGATCATGATCTCGTTTGGGTCAGTGATGAGATAATATAAAGCATCACCGTTAAGACGGAGCGATTATGAGCTTTGCGACCGCCGATCTCTACGATCAGCACGAACACAGGGTCCAGGTGCTAGAGCCCATGTTGTCCGACTATGGGGGCAAGCGACGGTTTTCCGGCCCGATCGCGATCGTCAAGGTCTTCGAGGATAATAGCCTGGTACGCGCGGCGCTCGAGGAGCCCGGCGCCGGCAAGGTGTTGGTCGTCGATGGCGGCGGATCGCTCCGCTGCGCGCTGGTCGGCGACAAGCTGGCGGAGCTGGCGAGCCGGAACGGCTGGGCCGGGCTTTTGGTCTACGGGTGCATACGCGATGCCGCGGCCATCGCGACGATCCCGATCGGGCTCAAGGCGGTGAACACCAATCCGCGCAAGAGCGTCAAGCGGGGCGCGGGGGATCGGGACATCCCGGTGCGGTTCGCGGGGGTCACCTTCACGCCGGGCTGGTATCTATATGCCGACGAAGACGGCGTCTTGATCTCGGAACAATCGCTGGCGTGATCCATGAAATTTAAACTTGCCTGTATCCAGAACTGCGCCGACGACGATCTGGCCGAAAACATCACGCTGGCGACGGAGCTTGTGCGCGCGGCGCGCGCGGCGGGCGCCGATCTCATCTGCCTTCCGGAGAATTTTTCCCTGATCCAAGTCAACGACGCCCGCTTGCTGGCGCAAGCCCATGCGGAAGCATCGCACCCCGCGATCCCGCACTTCAGGGATTTGGCGCGCGAGCTCGGCGCCTGGATCTTGATGGGTTCCTTGGCGATCAAGCTTCCCTCAGGGAAGATCAACAACCGCTCGTATTTGCTCGATGATAGCGGGCGTGTCATCGCCTCCTACAATAAGCTCCATCTCTTTGATGTAAACCTTAAGGCCGGGGAAAGCTACCGGGAATCCGCCACCGTCGAGCCGGGGGATCGGGCCGTGGTGGCAGCCACGCCGTGGGGCGGGATCGGATTGTCGGTGTGTTACGATTTGCGTTTCGCGCACCTCTACCGGGCGCTTGCCCAGGCAGGGGCACGGTATCTCGCGATCCCCGCGGCCTTTACGCGCACCACTGGGCAGGCACACTGGCATGTCCTGCAGCGGGCCCGCGCTATCGAGACCGGGAGTTATGTTTTCGCACCGGGTCAGTGCGGTATCCGGCGCAGCGGCCGGGCAACCTACGGGCATTCGTTGATCGTGGACCCCTGGGGGCGGATACTGGCCGACGGCGGTGACGAACCTGGATTTGTCATTGCCGAGGTTGACTCCGCGAGGGTCGAGGAGGCCAGGCGGATGATCCCGGCGTTGCAGCACGACCGTGGCTTTATCGGTCCGGAACCGGATGCGCAGTAACTTTTGCAGAGCTTCCCTAAGCGTTCGGCTCATCGTTAAGCAGAGGTTAAGCCGCTCTCGGTAAACTTGCCTTGGTGATGACGAATGGATCGGCCCCAACGCACGCTATGTTGAAAGTTCATTTCCCGCGGTCGCGATGCGGGGACCTGGCACGCGCCGTGAGCGCGGTGTTGCTCGCCTGCCTGATCGCCCTGCCTCAGACGGTGA
>JBOIDH010000330.1:0-3277 GCA_050740495.1 Gammaproteobacteria bacterium
CAATGTCCACAGGGCATGCCTGAGGTCGGGCAGCAACACCCAAGCCCCGATCACAAACGCATGGGTCAAACGAATCGTTCCGATTGCTTCCCGCAGGGCCGAGCGCACATCGGCATCGGCGAGAAAGGTTTGGCGCCGATAGGTGTTGACGGTGAAAAAATAGGTGCCACCCGGAACGTGGGCGCGACGGTAATCAGGCATGGGTCCTGCACCTTCCTCCAAACGCGTGCCATTAATGAATTCTCTGGATTTATTTGTAGGTTACGTCTTGATTGAAACCCGCCGGCGATGTACGCCGACGGGTCGCTGATAGCCTTAGCCACCGGCCTTGAGATTGCGGCCAAGGAATTCGCGCATTAGCTTCGCGATCTCGGGACCATGCGTCTCCAGGGCGAAGTGCCCGGTACCGAGAAGATGGATCTCCGCATCCGGGATGTCGCGCTGGTACGGTGCGGCACCGGCAGCAACGAAGATCGCATCGTTCTGCCCCCAAACAACCAGGGTCGGCGGTTTGTGTTTGCGGAAGTAAGTCTGCCACTGGGGATACAGCGGGATGTTTGTGCGGTAGTCGTAGAAGAGATCGAGCTGGATCTCCGCGTTGCCCGGGCGGTCGAGCAGCGCTTGGTCCACGGTCCAGGTGTCAGGACTGACCAGCGATGCGTCGTTCACCCCGTTCGTGTACTGCCACTTCGTCGCCCTGATAGAGGTCAGCCAACGGATGGCTTCGCGCTCGATTGATCCCCCGGTAGTCCAATAGGCCTTGATGGGGTCCCAGAACTGCTGGAGGCCTTCGTTGTAGGCGTTACCGTTCTGCACGATGAGCGCTGTCACTCGGTCCGGATCCTTCGACGCTAGGCGAAAGCCGATCGGCGCACCATAGTCCATCACATACAAGGCGTAGCGGTTCACCCCAAGCTGGCGGATCAGTTTGTCGACCACCTGAGCATAGTTATCGAAGGTGTACGCGAATTTCGACCGGTCGGGCATCGCGCTCTGGCCGAAGCCCGGGTAGTCGGGAGCGATGACGTGGTACGTGTTGGCCAGTTGCGGGATGAGGTTCCGGAACATGTGCGACGACGTCGGGAAGCCGTGCAGCAGCAAAAGAACGGGGGCGTCCTTCGGCCCGGCCTCGCGATAGAACACTTCCACGCCATCGACGTTCGCGGTGCGGTAGTTCATCTGCACCGTAAAGGCGGCGGTGGTTGCCTCGTCAGCCGGAGCAGCAGTTGCTGCGATCGGGGCGGCGAGCAAACCCACAGTGGCCGCGAGTAAGAGAAATCTTTTGCGAATCATGACTGTCTCCTTATTTCGGTTTGGTGCGTCACGCAGCGGCGCGCGAGCCTGGTTTGACGTGCGAGAAGTCAATCTCGGTCTGGGCAACCTCGTTGACATAGTTGGTCAAGGTGTTGAGCGCTACATGAAGCACAATTTCCACGATCTCAGCATGACTGTAGCCGGCCGCTTTCACCGCCTGAACATCGGCATCTGAAACGTGGCCACGCGCGAGCGCAATTTGGGTAGCGAAGCGGACGGCTGCAGCGGCTTTAAGGTCGGACGATGTGCCGTTGCGGTTCGCCGCGATCTCAATGTCGTCCAGCTTAGCTACATTCTTGCCAAGGTAAATATGCGCTGACAAACAGTAGCTGCAGCCGTTGATCTCGGCGATGGCCAGCGCGATGCGCTCGCCCGTTTTGGCGCCGATCGTCCCCTTGCCAAGGGCACTGTTGAGGCCCAAATAGCCTTCTAAAGCAGCGGGGCTATGGCCAATGAGTTTCATCAAATTGGGCACAACGCCCAATTGCTTTTGCACAGCGGCCAGTAACGGAAGGGATAGGGCGGGGGTTTGGTCCGCGCGGGGGATGGGGATTCGGTTCATGGCGTTTCTCCTCTTCAAAGGGTTGATTTGATTCACACCACACGATGCGTTGCGAACGATTGCACTATGCCTAATTCCCCTTGAAATAAGAATAGCCGCCAATCACAATATACTATTCCATTTAGTGGAATTAATGATGGACAGACTGCACCTGATGACCGTGTTTGTAGCGGTAGCAGAAGAAGAGAGTTTCGCTGGTGGTGCGCGCCGGCTGGGCATGTCGCCGCCAGCCGTGACCCGCGCCATTGCTGCGCTGGAGGAACGACTCGGTGTGAAGCTTCTTTACCGGACCACACGTTTCGTGCGTACAACCGATGCGGGGCAGCGCTACCTGGATGACTCACGCCGCATCATTGCGGAAGTAGACGAAGCCGATGAAGCCGCAGCGGGGATCAATGCCGAACCACGAGGTTATTTGGCGATTACGGCGCCTGTGCTGTTTGGCAAGTTGTTTGTCCTACCCGTCATAGTGGAGTTTTTGAAGCGCTATCCTGCGGTGGAGGTATCGGCGCTGTTTCTCGACCGCGTGGTAAATCTGCTGGAGGAAGGGCTTGACGTGGGTGTGCGTATCGGCGATTTGCCCGATTCCAGCATGAAAGCAATCCGCGTGGGGTCTGTTCGCCGAGTGATGTGTGCATCCCCGAACTATCTTGAAAAGCATGGCATGCCGCAAAACCCAGCAGAGCTGTCGGGGCACAACATCGTTGCAGCCAGTGGGGCAAGCCCTAGCACCGATTGGAAGTTTGGTCGAGGTTCTAAATTGGCCACCGTCCGAGTTAAGCCCAGACTCACGGTGACAACAAATGATGCTGCGATCGAGGCTGCAGTGCGAGGCTTTGGGATCACGCGCCTGCTGTCTTATCAGGTCGTCCCTCATCTTGCTTCGGGGCGACTGAAGATCATCTTGGGCGAATATGAACCGGCACCCATGCCCATCCATGTGCTGCATCGCGAAGGGCGCTATGCTTCGGCAAAGGTACGAACCCTTGTTGATCTGATTGCTGTCAGATTAAGGGAAGATGACGCGCTGAACTGATCTCTTGGAAACTAGAAGCCCTCTCAAAAATGTTACGAGCAAGTGTTAGCCGCGGGAGGCCGGAGCGGAGAAACCGGAGTTTCCACGGCAGTAAATGAGGATTCCGAGCACCGCCCGACCCCGGCTCATGCACGCGCAGTCATTTTTTGATATGGCGTCTAAATAAACGGCTGACGATTGCGGCCACCCCGTTCCCGAAGCGCGTCATCGGAGCTTTGTCGCGTGCAAATACAGGAGAATAAGAATTTTAAAAGGCCTTTTTCGTCGAAAGGGAAGGTACGACTGAACCTGTCAGGTGTCAAACACGCGCAATCTCGGGTTCGGACTGAAGGCGCTCTGCCTGTCTGACATGCAGTATGTAGGGC
>JBOIDH010000331.1:0-3268 GCA_050740495.1 Gammaproteobacteria bacterium
GGCTGGGCCTGCCGGTCACGCCCGCTTATCTCAATGGCCGTTACCAACGCTGGAGCGGGGACGCGCTCGAGATGAACCGCGGCGAGGTGTTGCTGCTCAGCGGCGAGGCCGCGTAGATCGGCGATGCGCGCCTGAGCATGAGTTTGTGAAAAAACCGTCGCGAGCGAAGGGAGGTCGCGCTGCATCCTCGGCGCGCCAAACAGGGCCACTCCCTGGCCCTGGCTTTCCGCCGGAGCGCAGGACGGTTTCGCCGGGAGCGAAACGGAGCGCAAGCCCCGCAGGGGCGAGTCCCAAGGATGGGACGAGCAACCGGAGTGTATACTGAAATACATGAGGATTCCGAGCACCGCCGGAACGCGAGATCCCGAGCATAGTAGGTTTTTTCACAAACTCTAAGCACTCCAAACCGGAATAATAAACCACTTCCACTGCGTCGCGAGGAGATCCAAATGACCACTATCGTAACCGAAAATTGCCTCCGGTGCCGATTCACCGACTGCGTCACGGTTTGCCCGGTGAACTGCTTCCATGGGGACGATGACATGCTGTATATCGACCCCGAGGTCTGCATCGACTGTAGCGCCTGCGTACCCGAGTGTCCGGTACATGCCATCCATGAGGGGGAAGACATTCCCGACAACCTGAAACATTGGATCGAGATCAACGCCGAACGCGCCCCGAACTTGCCCGTGATCGAGAGCAAACAAGATCCGCTGCCCACGGCCGAGGCGCGCCGAGCGGAGTTAGGGTATTGATAGAAATATGTTGCGCGTGCGGCAGAGACTGTAGATGAATACCGTAGGAACCCCTGAAAACCCATTGCAGGTTGCCGTCATCGGCAGCGGCCCCAGCGGTTTCTACGCCGCCGAAGCCCTGATCAAGTCCGGGCGCGCCGTGCGCGTGGACATGTTCGAGCGGCTCGCCTCGCCCTTCGGGCTCGTGCGCAGTGGCGTCGCGCCCGATCACCCCAAGCTCAAACAAGCCATCCTAGTCTACGACAAGATCGCGCGCTCGCCTGAATTTTCATTTTGCGGCAATATCAACGTGGGCAAGGACATCACGCTCGGCGAGCTGTGCCCAAACTATCATGCGATCCTGTTCACCTGCGGGGCGGAAACGGACCGGCGGCTCGGGATCCCAGGCGAGGATCTCCGCGGCAGCCATACCGCCACCGAATTCGTCGGCTGGTACAACGGTCATCCCGATTATCGCGACCGGGTGTTTGATCTCTCGCACGAGGTCGCGGTCATCATCGGCCAGGGCAACGTGGCCGCGGATGTTTGCCGCATCCTGGCCAAAACGGCGGACGAGTTAAGACATACCGATATCTCGGAGCACGCGCTCGATGCGCTGGCCGAGAGCAAAGTGCGGGAAATCCATGCAATCGGACGCCGCGGACCGGCGCAAGCGAAATTCACCAGTCGCGAATTGCGCGAGTTCGGTGAGCTGGGCGATTGCGACCCCCGCGTCGATCCTTTGGAGTTAACGCTGAATCCGGAAAGCGAAGCCGAGCTCGCCGACAAGAACAACGTGGTCAGCGCCAAGAATGTCGAGACCTTTCGTGAATTCGCCCGGCGCACGCCGGGCAAGCACCGCCGCTGTATTTTCCAATTCCTGCGCGGTCCGGTGCGGCTCGAAGGCGCGGGTCGGCTTGCGCGTGTGGTGCTCGAACGCAATCGGCTGCAAGGGGCGCCGTTTAAACAATCGGCGCGGGGCACGGGGGAAATCAGCACGCTCGAATGCGGGATCTTGTTTCGCAGCATCGGCTATAAAGGCGTAGCCGTTTCCGAGGTGCCCTTCGACGAGCGCAAGGGCGTGATGCCCAACCGCGCCGGACGCGTGCTCGACAGTGACGGCGGTGTCGTTCCCGGTCTTTATTGCGCGGGCTGGATAAAACGCGGTCCGACCGGGATCATCGGAACCAATCGCGCTTGCAGCGTGGAAACCGTCGGTTCGCTGCTTGCGGATCTCGACGCACTCGCGACACCGGGCCCGAAAAGCGGCAGGGATGGTATCCGGGCGCTCATCGAACAGCGCGGTTTGCGCGCGGTCAACTACGACAGTTGGATAAAGCTCGACGCCGCCGAAGTCGAACGGGGTAAACCCAAGGGAAAACCGCGCGAAAAGTTCACGCGCCTGCATGAAATGCTGGCGCTGCTCGGATAGAGTAAGAAAGAAAGGGGTCAGGTCTTGACATATCACTATTCTGGCCTATGCTGATCGCATAGCCCGTCTACTGCGGCTGGAATTTCCTGGCGCCCTCTACCACGTGAGCTCCCGCGGCAACGGCGCCGCTGATACTGGTCGTAGACCTGATGTGTGAGCGAGCTCGCGGCCTGCTGCAGCGCGATCAGCAGGAGCGAAGTCGTCAAAGTGGTCACCGTAATCAGACCGGAGGCAACCGTACTGAGCAGCTCGCTAGTCCCTTTTGCGTCTGAGAATACGTAAGTTTCCAACAGTGAGCGGATGCGCTCGAGCCATACGATATTGCCGCGGTCGATAAAGCTCGTGAGTGTGGCCAGCAACAGAAAGGCAGTAATGATACAGGTAGGAAACAACAGAAATTCCGCGAAGGCATGCCGGATTGTATCCCGTGCTGCTCTGAGACCGCTCTCGGTCTCCTCGGCATTCACGCGCGCATCCTCGAGGTATCGGACCATGTGGTGTCGCGGTTCCGTGTTTCTGTCGCTAATGATCGGGGGCGGCGCCCGATTTCAAATGCCACAGCGGTGGCAAAACCGCCGTGCCCGTTATAACAGGAAAGGTGGTAGAGATGAAGCCAGAGTTCAAGATAAAAACTGGCCATGATCAGTCTAAAAGCGCTATGCTTCTCGCGCCGCTGTTTCGCCCGACAGGCAACGTATGCAAACCAATCGACCAACCATACTTCGACAAATGATGGACTGGCGCGCCGCGATCATCGCCGGCATCGTTGCCGGCGTCGTATTCGTGCTGTTGAACATGTGGCTCGCCAGTTACTACTTGGGTAACGCCAATTTGCCGCTGCAACTTTCCGCCGCAGTCGTTCTGGGGCCGAGCGTGCTGCCGCCTGCCGCAGGCGTGGGCGGGAGCGTCTACGCGGCCGGCTTCATCGTGCACATGCTGCTGGCCATCGCGTTCGCGTGCTTGGTCGCATTCTGTCTGCATCGCTGGGGAGTTCTGGTCGGCATTGTCGGCGGTGCGTTATTTGGTCTGGCGCTGTATGCGATCAACTACTATTCGGTAGCGGACGCGTTTCCGTGGCTCGCGCCGCTGCGCGGCTGGATCA
>JBOIDH010000332.1:0-3255 GCA_050740495.1 Gammaproteobacteria bacterium
ACGCCTTCTCGGTGACGTATTTCTCGTCCGGCCGTTTGAGCAGCCCGTAGAGCTCACACGATGCTACCTCCTCGACGGCATCGATAAACTCCTCGATCCAAACAAAATCGCGTATCCTCGCCGATAAGGTGACATGCGAGCGTTGATTGTGCGCGCCGTAGTCCGATATATTCTTGGAACACGGGCACAGGGTGGTGATGGGAACGACCACCTTCACCTCGATGCTGGGAAGCCCGTCCTGAATCTGCCCGACGAAGCTGACTTCGTAATCGAGCAGGCTCTTTACTTTTGATATAGGCGCCGCCTTAGTCACGAAATAGGGAAACGTCATCTCGATGCGACCGACCCTCGCATCGAGCAGTTCCGTCATTTCCACCACCATGCGCTTGAATGATTGAACGGTGATCTCATATTCCTGGAGATTGAGGATTTCCACGAATCGCGACATGTGCGTCCCTTTGAATCGATGGGGCAGGCCGACGTACATATTGAACGTGGCGACGGTGTGCTGCTCGCGCCCGGAACGATCCCGTACCACTACCGGATGGCGAATATCCTTGATCCCGACGCGATCGATATCGATCCGCCGGCAGTCCTCACTGCTTTGAATATCGGGGATGCCGTGGGCAATGTGTGCAGGGTCGTTCATGGTCACCTCGTTCGAATCCATATGCAGGGTTAGTACGCACCACGCTCGCCGCCGGCTTTGATGTGGAAATCCCTGGGGCTCATACCCTAGCATATTCATCGGGTTTTTGTCGCGTAATGACAAAGGTTCCGCCGGCCGTAGCGGTGTGCGGGCGATAAGTTAGTGAATTATTGGCCCTTCTACCCCGGATGCGCCGAATCTTAACGGTGACCGCGGCAAGCGGCATGAATCAGGGCAGCGCGTAATGCGTGCGCAGGATTTCGTCGGTAAACGAGGCGCGCAGATAAAATCCGCGCGGAAGGGTTGGCACCACGCGACCGGTTTCCCCGATGCCCAGGGTGAGGACACGGCCGTGCGCCGCCTTGGGCCGGATCTGCAGATAAGTGCCGTAGCGGGCCGAGATCCGGCTGAGATGACCCATGCACACCATTTCCATGATTTCGTCAAAATCGGTACGCAATATTGCCTCTTGATCAGGGGTCGGGCTCCACAACAGCGGTGATCCGATGCGCCGATCGGCAAGCGCGATCGCCGAGGCCGCTTCCACCGGCACCCAAAGCACCCGCGCCAGCTTCTTGCGCACCAATGATTCGCCCCAGGTAAGGCCAACGTTATCGACGAGCGGTACCGTGGTGACATAGGTCGATTCGCGCGGCCGGCCCGCGCGATTCACCGGGATGGTCTTAAGCTCGATGCCGAACCGCGGAAAATCGGGTTCCGGAAGTGAGGATGCCGAGGCCCCGAGCGCGCGTTCGATGAGCTCGCCGATCCATCCTTTTGCGCGCTTCAAATCGCCCGGTAACCGCGTTTTGAGGTCCAATGCGATTTCGGCGAGTGTCCGGCCGGCCAAGCGCTCCGCGCGCTCCAGCAGTTCTCGCTCGCTCTCGGGGGATGTGCGCGGGGTCATGGGTTATTACTTGCTGTGAGCCGGGCCGCTCAGGGTCTGTGGCGTATACTATGCCTCGATGGCCATCATAAAGCTTCCTGAATCGATGAGGAACCGCATCGCCGCGGCGGTCACGGCGGGATATCCGCATGAGACCTGCGGTCTCCTGATTGGCAGGCAGGGCGCCGGCGCCGTTGAGGTGCTCGATAGCTTGCAGGCGTCCAATCTCAATCAGGAACGGCCGGGCGATCGCTACGAGTTGGACCCGAAGGCGATGCTGGCGGCGGATCGCGATGCGCGCTCGCGCGGTTTGGAGATCGTCGGGGTTTGGCACTCTCACCCCGACCACCCGGCGGAACCCTCGGAAACCGATCGGGCGGCGGCCTGGGAAGGTTGGTCTTACCTCATCGTCTCGGTTGCGCGCGACGGTATCAACGCCATCCGCTCTTGGCGGCTTGACAGGGGGCAATTCCACGAGGAGGACATGGCGTTATGAGCCGCGTGATCGTGCGCATACCGATGCCTTTGCGGAGCTTGACGGCGGGCGCCGAGGAGCTTGCCGTCGAGGGCGCCACGGTCGGGCAAGCACTCGCATGCTTGGGCGCGGCTCATCCAGGCGTGCTGGCGAGGATTCTAACCCCCGAAGGCCAGATCCGGAGTTTCGTGAACATCTATTTGGGCCAGGAGAACGTGCACGCGATCGAGGGCTTGGACACCGCGCTGCCCGAAGGCGGTGTGCTGTCGATCATACCGGCGGTCGCCGGGGGAAGTGAGCCGAAAGCGACGGAACGGCGGCTGATGGACTTGCGCGGCCGCATCAAACAGATCCCCCCCGCCGAGGCGTTCGTATTACAACAGCGCGGGGCAGCCCTCATCGATGTACGCGAGCAAGACGAGATCGCGCAAGGTAGCCCGCCCGGCGCTCACCGGCTTGGACGCGGGTTCTTGGAGCTACGCATCGAGGAAGCGGCGCCTCATCTCGAACACACACTGCTCGTGATGTGCAACGGAGGCGTGCGCTCGCTCTTCGCCGCCGAGGATCTGATCCGCCTCGGTTATCGTGACGTGCGTTCGATGAGCGGCGGGTTCACGCGCTGGAAGAACGAAGGGCTGCCGGTCGAGGCGCCCCGAGGCTTGGACCGCGATGCCCGGGAACGCTATTCGCGTCATCTCATGATGCCGGAGGTGGGCGAAGCGGGCCAGCTCAAGCTCCTAAGCTCCAAAGTGCTGCTCATCGGGGCCGGTGGATTGGGTTCGCCTGCCGCGCTGTATTTGGCCGCGGCCGGAATAGGCACGCTCGGCATCGTCGATCACGATGTCGTCGATCGCAGTAATCTGCAACGCCAGATCTTGCACACCGACGCGCGGGTCGGCACGCTCAAGGTCGACTCGGCGCGCGCGGCGCTCACGGCCCTCAACCCGGCGGTGACGGTGCAGCCGCAAGCACGGCGGCTCGATCGTCAAAACGTCGAGGAAATCCTAAATGGCCATGACGTCGTCGTGGATGGTTCGGATAACTTCGCCACCCGCTACCTCATTAACGATGCCTGCGTAAAACTCGGTTTACCCAATGTCCACGGCGCGGTGTTCCGTTTCGAGGGCCAGGTCTCGGTCTTCTGGCCAGGCGACAAACGCTTCCGAGGTCCCTGCTACCGTTGCGTCTATCCCGAGCCGCCTCCCCCGGAGCTGGCCCCTTCCTGCGCCGAGGCGGGGGTTTTAG
>JBOIDH010000333.1:0-3251 GCA_050740495.1 Gammaproteobacteria bacterium
TCACGCATCCCGCCGAGCGCATCAGGATCACCCCGAGCACGAACACCACGAGAACTCCGGGATCGGGACGGGCGTGACCGGCGATCCAAAGCGCCCACAGCGTCGGCCACAAGAGCAATAGAATCCCGATGGGCTTGTCGAGACGCATGAGACGTGCGTACTGCAGCGATCGATCCTTGACGAGCGGCCAGCGCGGGTGCGCGGTGACGCGCCGCAGCCACGCGGGCTTCAGCCTCACCGGCCGCACGCCCTGCGTCACGCGGGGACGACCATGATCGCGTCGACCTCAATCGGCGCTGCCCGAGGCAACGCCGCTACGCCCACGACCGCCCTTGCCGGGTACGGTTCCTGGAAATAACTCGCCATGACCTCGTTGACGAGCGGGAAATGGCTCAAATCGGTGAGGTAGACATTCAGCTTAACGACATCCGCGAGTGTCCCGCCCGCGGCTTCGGCCACGGCTTGGAGGTTTTGAAACACGCGCACGACCTGAGACCGCATTTCCCCCTCAACCATCTGCATGCTGGCGGGATCGAGCGGGATCTGACCGGATAAATAGACCGTGTTTGCTACCCGTACCGCTTGCGAGTAGGTGCCGATCGCTTGGGGCGCTTGGTCGGTGGAGACAATAGTACGCGCCATGGTTTAGTAAATCGTAGCCGGCTACGTACGCATCCGGATCACGCGCGTCACCGGTTGCAGGCGCCGGACAGCCCTCATGACGCGGGCCAGATGCAGGCGATCGCGCACTTCGACGGTCAGCGTAAGCGCGGCGATCCGATCCTCGCGTTCATCCATTCCCACAAACTCGATATTGGCGCCTTCGGCGGCGATCGCGGCGGCGATTGTCGCGAGCGCCCCGCGCTCGTTGGTCGCCTCCAGACGGATCGCCGCCGGAAACTCACCCTTCACGTCCGCACCCCATTCCACATCGATCCATTTCTCCGGATGATTCCGGTATTCAGCGAGATTCTTGCACGATTGCCGGTGGATCACGATCCCCCGCCCGGAGGACACATACCCGAGGACGGAATCTCCCGGAATGGGATAACAGCATTTCGGAAACGAGACCACCATGCCTTCGGTGCCCTTAATGGCGAGCGGCGCGGCGTGCGCCGCCGGGGCATTGCGCGCGCTGTCTTCGGCGGTGACCGGGATCAGATAGCGCGCGACGATGGGCGCCATGCGCTTGCCGAGGCCGATCTCCTCCAGCATCGCGTCGAGGCTCTCGATCTTGCATTCTTTGAGGGCGGCATCCAAACGTTCGCGCGGTAGGGCATTGAGCTCGAATCCAAGTTGTTGCAGCTCACGATTCAGCATCCGCTGACCGAGATCCCGCGCCTCATCGCGCTGCAGGTTCTTAAGAAAATGGCGGATATTCGCCCGCGCCTTGGCCGTAATGACGACGTTGAGCCAAGCCGGGCTCGGACAGGCGCCGGGGGCGGTGATGATCTCCACGGTCTGGCCGTTGCTCAATGCCGTGCGTAACGGCACCAGGCGCCGATCGATGCGCGCGGCCACGCACCGGTTCCCGATGTCGGTGTGCACGGCGTAGGCGAGATCGACCGCCGTGGCGCCACGCGGCAACTTCAGAATGTCGCCCTTGGGGGTGAACACGTAGATCTCGTCCGGGAAGAGGTCAATCTTCACATTTTCCAAGAATTCTTCGGAATTCCCGGCCTGGCTCTGGATCTCGAGGATGGCGCGCAACCATTCCCGCGCGCGCTTTTGCGCGGTATTGCTGGCGCTGTCGCCGGTTTTATAGAGCCAATGCGCCGCGATTCCGTGCTCGGCCACGGCGTCCATCTCCTTGGTGCGGATCTGCACCTCGATCGGGACCCCATGCGGCCCGAATAAGATCGTGTGCAGCGATTGATAACCGTTGGTCTTGGGAATCGCGATATAGTCCTTGAAGCGTCCAGGCACCGGTTTGAACAGGTGATGCACGACGCCGAGCACGCGATACGCGGCGTCCACGGTATCGACGACGATGCGGCAGGCATACACGTCCAAAACTTCCGAGAACGGCAGGCGCTTGGCGCGCATCTTTTTATAGATGCTGTAGAGGTGCTTTTCGCGTCCGGCGACTCCCGCGGGGAGGTCTTCCTGCCTTAGACGCCGCTCGATGGAGTTTTTGATTTGCAACATCAATTCCTTGCGATTCCCCCGGGATTGCTTGATGGCTTTCGACAGGACCCGGTGGCGGTTCGGGAACAGCGCCGCGAATCCGAGGTCCTCGAGCTCGCGGCGCAGCGCGTTGATCCCGAGCCGTTGCGCGATGGGGGCGTAGATGTCCAGGGTCTCGCGCGCGACTAGCCGGCGTTTCTCCTGCGGTAACGCGCCGAGCGTGCGCATGTTGTGGAGCCGATCCGCCAGTTTCACCAGAATGACCCGGATATCATGGGTCATCGCCATCAACATCTTGCGGAAATTCTCCGCTTGCGCCTCGGCGTAAGTCTCGAATTCCATTTGCGTGAGCTTGCTCACACCGTCGACGAGCTTCGCTACCTCGTCACCGAACTCGTGGCTGATCTGCTGCTTTTCCGTGGCCGTATCCTCGATCACATCGTGCAGGATGGCGGCGGCCAAGGTTTCATAATCCATCCGCATCCCGAGCAGGATGCGCGCGACGGCGAGGGGATGCTCGATGTACGGCTCCCCACTCATTCGCCGCTGACCTTCATGCGCCCGGGCCCCGAACTCGTAGGCGCGCCGCAGCGCCGTGACTTGAGCGGGCTTCAGGTATTCGCGGGCAAGCAGGCACACCTCATCGATTTGGCGTAGCGCCGAGGCCGAAGGCACGGACGGTTCCTTCGCGGCTCGGGTTGAAGCCAGGGGAATAAATGGCCAAATCTTCATGTTGATGCTGCTTGCTAGCGAGCCCCCGCGCCGGGGCCCGCCGCTAGTCACGCTTAGCGGAGTCGGGAAGCGGATAGAAAATGTCCTCTCCCTTCTCCTTGGCTTCGATGGCAGCCAAGGTATCTCGGGTAATCAAGCCTTCGGCGATCTCGCGCAGCGCAATGACCGCCGGTTTATCATTCTCCGCGGCCACCAACGGTTGCGACCCCATTGCGAGCTGGCGGGCACGCTTGCTTGCCAGCATCACGAGATCAAAGCGATTGTTAGCGTAAGGAAGACAATCTTCTACGGTGATTCGCGCCATAGTGTTTCCTCTGAGAGCTTGTGAATAAATCTAACCACACATACGAAAAATTGGGTACCTCTCCAAGGTCCCTGTCCCTCCGCAACAG
>JBOIDH010000334.1:0-3250 GCA_050740495.1 Gammaproteobacteria bacterium
CTCGTCAACAATGCGGGCATCACGCTGGATGTGACGCTGCGCAAGATGAGCAAAGAGCAATGGGACACGGTACTCAGAACCAACCTCGACAGTGTCTTCAATGTCACGCGGCACGTCATTTCGGGGATGATCGACCGTGGCTATGGGCGGATCATCAATATCTCGTCCATCAACGGCCAAAAAGGTCAGATCGGGCAATCCAACTACGCGGCTTCCAAGGCCGGCATGCATGGTTTCACCATGTCCTTGGCGCAAGAAGTCGCGCGCAAGGCGATCACGGTGAACACGGTCTCACCGGGGTATATCGCCACCGAGATGGTCATGGCCGTCCCGGAAAATATTCGCAATCAAATAATCGCCCAGATCCCCGTGGGACGCTTAGGTAACTCCGAAGAAGTGGCTTATTTAGTTGATTTTCTGGTGTCCGACCGCGCCAACTTTATTAGCGGCGCCGATCTCACCATCAACGGCGGGCAGCACATGATGTGATGGCCAAGCGCGAAAATTCCATCGGCGCCGCGGGTGGCGCGGCTACGGGTGACAAGCGCGTCATAAAAAAGTACCCGAATCGCCGCCTGTACGATACCGTCGAAAGCAAGTACATCACCCTCGCGGATGTGCGGACCCTGGTGTTGGCCGGGATTGAATTCTATGTCACCGACCAAAAAACGGGCGAAGACATCACCCGGAACATCTTGCTCCAAATCATCACCGAAGAAGAGGACCATGGGGAACCGTTGTTCACCACCCATGCTCTCCTCCGAATTATCCGTTTCTACGGAGACGCGGTCCAAGGCTTGGCGGGCAATTTTATCGAACGCAGCTTGGGTTTGCTTACCGAACAGCAGAAGCTATTCCATACGCAGCTTAACGACGCTGTTAAAAACAATCCCCTCACGGCCTTGACCGAGATCACCCAGCGAAACCTGGAAGTCTTCAAAAAAATGCAAGATAGCTTGTTCCGGGCCGCCGGTATGACTAATCCCACTCAGAGCGAAGGCGATGCGGGTAAGAAGCAAGAATAATCAACCTCAGCCCTATTTCTAAACTCTTTCGACACAGCGTACAAGCGAAAATCGGGAGGCGTTACCCACTATGTTTCTCGACACGATGTCACTTAGAGTTTTCGAAGTATGGAGCCGTGCCTGGAGCATGGCGTTCACCTCGAGCGTCCAGGCCGCCACGGTGTTCGGGCAATCGCTCGATGCTTTAGCAACACATCAGCGGGACGCATGGAATCGGAGCGTTTCCGCGGCCGTCGCAGAGCTGCGCCACACCTGGACGCAGTTCCGCCCGTACCACCGGTTGGGGCACGGGGGGCGAGTGGCTTTAGTCACCGGTGGGACCGGCGACATCGGAACGGCGATTTGTCTGCGGCTTGCGGACGCGGGCGTTTTAGTCATCGCCACGTATCCTCGCCACGAATCGGCTGCCGCGCGCCAATGGCAAGCGGCGAGACGTCGGGCCGGCCATGAACTTGCTATCGTCGCGTGTGATGTCGCCCGAGGCGATGATTGCGCCAATATGGCGAGCTGGATCGAAAGTCACTACGGTCACGTCGATATTCTGGTCAACTGCGTCGGCATCACCCGCGACGACACACAACAACAGAACTGGCAGACAGGTCTGGACACCAACCTCGACAGCGTATTCAATGTTACGCGTACCGTGATCGCGGCGATGGCGGAACGGCACTTCGGCCGGATAATCAATATTTCCTCGGTTAACGGGCCTCCGGGGCAATTCGGGCAAACCGATGTTGCGGCGGCCAAGGCGGGTATCCTCGGCTTTACCAAATCCTTGGCTCGGGAGCTCGCGGATCAGGGGATCACCGTTAATACCGTATCACCGGGACACGGCGCGGGCATGGTGACGGAACTCCCCGATGAAATCCGCAAAGCGATTAAGGCGAAGCTTGGCAAGGGGCGATGGGGTGAGCCTGAAGAGATCGCCGCCGCGGTCGACTTTCTCGCGGCGGACGCCAGCGGGTACATCACCGGAACCGACATCGCGGTCAGCGGCCGGCGGCTCGCCGAAGGCAAAGGCGGCCTAAGGCCGCCTATTACCGTCCGCTGAGAGTTTGTGAAAAAACCGTCGCGAGCGAAGGGAGGTCGCGTTCCGCCGGAGCGCAGGACCGTTTCGCCGGGAGCGAAACGGAGCGCAAGCCCCGCAGGGGCGAGTCCCAAGGAGGGGACGAGCAACCGGAGTGTATGTTGGAATACATGAGGATTCCGAGCACCGCCGGAATGCGAGATCCCTAGTGCAGTAGGTTTTTTCACAAACGCTGATGTCCGTCCTGCTACGTCGCGCTGGCGAAACTCAAGTCCCAAACGGTAGGTGAGTGATAGAGGCGCGATAGCAGTAACTCTCTCTCGATTTCCATCTCGCGCGGGAGATGATCTCCGAAACGCGTGAATAGCTCCTCTTGATCGTTCGCTTCCTGCCGCGCCCGTTCCCGGTCGATGTTCATGATCTCGTAGAAGCGATCCTTTGAAAATTCGATGCCGTCCAAGACCAATTCCTCGAACGGCGGCACCCAGCCGAGGGGGCTCTCGACACCACGCGCCCGCCCGCGGCAGCGGTCGACCACCCATTTCAGCGCCCGCATGTTTTCACCGTAGCCCGGCCAGATGAACTTGCCCTTGTCGTCTTTGCGGAACCAGTTGACGCGGAACACCAAGGGCGGCGTAGCGACGCGCTGACGGCCAATACGCAGCCAATGCTTCCAGTAATCCGCCATGTTGTAACCGCAAAACGGGAGCATCGCCATCGGATCGCGCCGCATCCCGGCCTGGCCCACCGCGGCGGCGGTCGCTTCCGACCCCATGGTCGCCGCGAGATAAACCCCATGTTCCCAGTCGTAGGCTTGCAGAACCAGCGGGAAGTTCTTACTAATACGCCCGCCGAAGATGAAGGCGCTGATGGGTACGCCGTTCGGGTTCTCCCAATTCGGATCGATCGACGGGCACTGATAGGCTGGTGCCGTGAAGCGCGCGTTCGGATGCGCCGCCGGGGTGCCGCTGCCGGGTGTCCAGTCGTTTCCCTTCCAATCGATGAGATGCACCGGCGGCTCCTTCGTCATCCCTTCCCACCACACGTCGCCGTCGTCGGTTAACGCGACGTTACTGTATATGCAGTTCTCTTTCAGGGTTAACATGGCATTGGGATTCGAATCCATGTTGGTGCCGGGCGCCACGCCGAAATACCCCGCTTCGGGATTAATGGCATAGAAGCGGCCATCCGCCCCGGG
>JBOIDH010000335.1:0-3228 GCA_050740495.1 Gammaproteobacteria bacterium
ACAGCGGCTAAAAAGTACCGTGCCGGCGCTCGAAGGGTGTCCGCAGAAGCGCGGTGTCTGTACGCGCGTCTATACGACCACCCCCAAGAAACCGAACTCGGCTCTGCGGAAGGTCGCGCGCGTGCGGCTCACCAACGGCTATGAAGTGACGAGCTACATCGGGGGGGAGGGCCACAATTTACAGGAACACTCGGTGATCCTGATCCGTGGTGGGCGGGTTAAGGACCTTCCCGGTGTTCGCTATCACACGGTACGAGGCATCTTGGATACGTCGGGTGTAACGGTTCGCCGGCAAGGGCGATCGAAGTACGGTGCCAAGCGCCCGAAGTCTTAGTTAAGTAGAAACGGATGATAGCTCGCTATGTCTAGAAGGCGCGTCGCTGAACAACGAGTCATTTTGCCTGATCCAAAATACGGCGATGAGACGATTGCGAAATTCATAAACATGGTCATGAATCAGGGAAAGAAATCTCTCGCCGAAAGGATTGTTTACGGAGCCTTGGAGCAAGTGACCGCCAAGGGGCAAAGCGATGCTCTAGCGGCGTTCAAGCAAGCGCTAGACAACATCCGGCCACGCGTTGAGGTCAAGTCGAGGCGCGTCGGCGGCGCCACCTACCAAGTACCGGTCGAGGTGCGCGCCAAACGCCGTACGACGCTGGCGATGCGGTGGCTGGTCGATGCCTCGGATAAGCGTGGCGAGAAGACCTTCGGATCGAGGCTCGCCGCCGAGATTCTGGAGGCTTTGGAGAATCGAGGGACGGCGGTTAAAAAGCGGGAAGACACTCATCGTATGGCGGAAGCCAACCGCGCCTTCGCGCATTATCGCTGGTAGCGCCCGCTCAAAGCGACGGAGCCTCATCATGCCCCGGTTAACCCCCATCGAACGCTACCGCAATATCGGCATCATGGCCCATATCGATGCGGGTAAGACGACCACGACCGAGCGTATCCTCTACTACACCGGGGTGTCGCATAAAATCGGCGAGGTCCATGACGGCGCCGCGGTGATGGACTGGATGGAGCAGGAGCAGGAACGCGGTATCACGATCACCGCGGCGGCGACCACGTGTTTCTGGCGCGGTATGGGTAACCAGTACCCCGAGCACCGCATCAATATCATCGATACTCCGGGTCACGTCGACTTTACCATCGAAGTCGAGCGCTCACTACGCGTCCTCGATGGCGCGGTCGGCGTTTTTTGCGCCGTTGGGGGTGTCGAGCCGCAGTCCGAGACTGTGTGGCGCCAAGCCAACAAGTATTCGGTTCCGAGATTGGCATTTATTAATAAGATGGACCGCGCGGGCGCCGATTTCCGGCGCGTGGTGGGGCAGATCCGCGAGCGTCTGGGCAGCGCGGCGGTGCCGGTCCAGATCCCGATCGGTGCGGAAGAAAAGTTCGAGGGCGTGGTCGATCTCATCAAGATGAAGGCCATTTATTGGGATCAATCCTCGCAGGGGATGCGCTACGAGGAACGCGAAATACCCGCTGAGATGAAGGCCTTGTGTGTCGAGTGGCGTGACAAGATGGTGGAAGCAGCCGCCGAAGCGAGCGAGGATCTGACGGAAGAGTACCTTGATGCCGGCGGGCTTGATACGAAAGATATTTATCGGGGTCTGAGGGTGCGGACGCTTAGAAACGAAATCGTTCCCGTGCTGTGCGGTTCGGCGTTCAAAAACAAGGGCGTGCAGGCGCTCCTCGATGCGGTCATCGAATTACTCCCGGCGCCGGTTGATGTCCCGCCCATCGAGGGCACGTTGGACGACGGTAAGACTCAGGAAACCCGGCCGCCCTCTGATGAAGCGCCTTATGCCGCACTGGCCTTCAAGATCATGACCGACCCGTTCGTGGGCACCCTGACGTTCTTTCGTGTCTATTCGGGGGCGCTGCAAAGCGGCGACACCGTGTATAACCCTCTAAAAAATAGAAAGGAACGCATCGGCCGCTTGCTGCAAATGCATGCGAATAGCCGCGAAGAGATCAAGGAAGTCCGGGCCGGCGATATCGCGGCGGCGGTGGGCCTCAAGGACGTGACGACCGGCGATACCTTGTGCGCCGTCAACAAGATCATCACCTTAGAACGGATGGTGTTCCCCGATCCGGTCATCTCGGTGGCAGTGGAACCGAAGACCAAGGCCGACCAAGAGAAGATGGGTATGGCTCTCTCGAAGCTGGCCGCGGAGGACCCGTCTTTCCGTGTGCATACGGATCAGGAGTCCGCTCAGACAATTATCTCGGGCATGGGCGAGCTGCACCTTGAGATCATCGTCGATCGGATGAAGCGGGAGTTCAAGGTTGAGGCGAACGTCGGGAAACCGCGGGTGGCTTACCGGGAAACCATCCGCAAGGTCGTGGATAAGGCGGAAGGAAAGTTCATTCGGCAGTCGGGCGGCCGGGGTCAATACGGCCATGTGCTCTTGCGCTTGGAGCCGAGGGCGCCGGGGGAAGGGTTTGAATTCGTGAACGAGATCGTGGGCGGTGCGATTCCCAGGGAGTACATTCCGGCGATTGAAAAAGGCATTCGCGAGCAGTTGGGTAACGGCGTGCTGGCCGGATATCCCGTCGTAGATATCAGGGCGATAGTCTATGATGGGTCTTTCCATGAAGTCGACTCGAGCGAAATGGCGTTTAAGATCGCCGGCTCCATGGCGTTTAAGAACGGCGCGGCGCACGGTAAGCCCGTACTCTTGGAGCCGGTAATGAAAGTCGAGGTCGTGACGCCCGAGGAATACCTCGGGAGCGTCAATGGGGATATGAACCGCCGCCGAGGCGTGTTGCAGGGTACGGAGGAATCTCCCGCGGGCCGCATAGTTCGCGCGGAGGTACCGCTGGCGGAAATGTTCGGATATGCGACCGATCTGCGTTCCGCCACCCAAGGACGAGCCACCTATACGATGGAATTCGCAAAGTATAGCGAGGCGCCGGCGAGTATCGCGGAAGCCGTGACGAAGCAGGCCCGGTAACGGCGAACGAAAGCGGAGAACTGAGTTATGTCCAAGGAGAAATTTCAGCGAACCAAGCCGCATGTGAATGTAGGGACGATAGGGCATGTGGATCATGGGAAGACGACGTTGACGGCGGCGTTAACGATGGTGATGTCGAAAAAGTATGGCGGGGAGGTCAAGGGCTATGATCAGATCGACAATGCGCCCGAGGAGAAGGCGAGGGGGATCACGATAGCGACGGCGCATGTGGAGTACCAGAGTGAGAAGCGGCACTATGCGCATGTGG
>JBOIDH010000336.1:0-3224 GCA_050740495.1 Gammaproteobacteria bacterium
ATAGGCCTCGGCGTGAATATAGGAAATTTCTTTCAGCTTGAGGGCACCTTCCATCGCGACTGGATACATCGCGCCACGGCCTAAATACAAGGCATGATGTTTGTCCGCGAACTGCTCGGACAACTGCTTGACCCGATCGTTGAGCAGTAATGCCTGGTTCAGCTTCCCGGGCAGGCTTTCTATCGTTGACACCAACGCTTTCTCGGCCGCCGCATCCAATCCGCGCCGTCGACCGAGCGCGACCACCAAGAGCAGCATGGCCGTAAGCTGTGTCGTAAATGCCTTCGTCGAGGCCACGCCGATTTCGGGGCCCGCCCGCGTTAAGAAGACCAGGGCGGCTTCGCGCGTGAGCGAGCTTTCGGGGACATTGCAAATCGCCAAGGTATCCAAATATCCGGAGGATTTCGCGAGTCGTAACGCGGCCAATGTGTCGGCGGTTTCTCCCGATTGCGAGATCGCGACGAATAATGTGCCCGGCTGTACCACGGACTTGCGATAGCGGAATTCACTTGCTATCTCGACGCTGCACGGGATGCCGGCGACGCCTTCCATCCAGTAGCGGGTGACGAGACCGGCATGGAAGCTCGTTCCGCAGGCAACGATCTGGACCGCGCGCACCTGGTCGAAAACAGCATGCGCGCCGAAACCAAACGCGTCCTCGACGACCCTGCCTTCTTGGGTTCTGCCCTCTAAGGTGTCGGCCACCGCCCGCGCTTGCGTGAAAATCTCCTTTAACATGTAATGCCGGTAGCCTGCCTTGTTCGCGGCATCGGCGGAAAGTTGCGAGACGGAAATCGGCCGTTCGACGCGCCGGCGCCCGGCATCATAAATCGCGACGCTGTCGCGCCGGATGTCCGCAACATCGCCTTCCTCTAAAAAAATAAACCTCTGGGTCACCGGCAGGAGCGCGAAAACATCGGAGGCGATGAAGGTTTCTCCGATACCTATTCCGATGACGAGCGGGCTGCCGCGTCTCGCGGCAATGAGCCGGTCGGGTTCCGATGCGCTAATGACGCCGAGGGCAAACGCACCCTCGAGCTCTTGCGCGGTGTCAAGCACCGCGGTAAGCAGGTCCTTCCCTGTCTGTATGTGGTCGTATATCTGGTGAACCGCGACTTCGGTATCGGTGTCGGAGGTGAACTGATAGCCTTTTTCGCTCTGCCGCAAGCGGAGCTTATTGTGGTTCTCGATGATTCCGTTATGCACCAATGCGACGCAATCATTGGAGACATGGGGATGGGCGTTACGGGTGCTCGGTTCGCCGTGGGTTGCCCAGCGCGTGTGGGCAATGCCCAAAGCGCCCTGAACCACGGTGCCTTTGAGCGATGCCTGGAGCTTATCGACCTTTCCTAAAACACGTAGGCGCTCCAACGACCGCTTATTATCGATTACCGCGATCCCCGCCGAGTCGTATCCGCGATACTCCAAGCGCCTTAGCCCTTCGACAAGAATGGGCGTCACATCTCGCTGTGCAACTCCGCCAACGATTCCGCACATAACGTCTCGATTAAAATATTATTGCGTATAACTCGGATAACATAGCTTATACCGGTAAGCCGTATTTCTTGCTGACATTAACTATAAGCGTCCCGCCGGGGAAGCATATATCGCGCCCAACAGTCCGTGGGGCCGTCTACCTCAAAGCTTGCAACCTCATGACGTTACGTCGGCAGTCTTACGGGATCGCAATCCAAACGCGGCTGTCCCTCACTCTACCATCGCTACCCTGGAATTAAGAAACTCGCCTCCCGGACTTTTTATTTCGGCATGGTCTTGGCATACTGAATCTCCGCAACGGATTTGTTATGCCGGGTCCTGGATCCGGGCTCGCGGGAATCGCCATAAAACGGGCATGTTTCCCGCGATTGCGGCGAAGTTTTCCGAGACGGAATGCGATGATGCAACGGGTGGGAGCAGAATGCGCTGACGTGCGTGCAGGGGCCACGTACTGGATCACGCCTTTGGTTTTGTCGCTCCTTTTGTACTGCCCGTGGGCGAACTTGAGTTATTACGCCCAGTCGGTGACGGGGCAAGCTGCTCTGCTACTAAAAAGGAGACCGATCAGTTCCGTTATTGCCGAACCGCAAACGCCCGCGCCAATCAAAGATAAACTGCGTGTGATTCTGGAGCTGCGCAGCTTCGCGATCGACAAGCTAGGCCTCTCTGATAATGGAAGTTATCTTACCTTCGTGGATCTCGATCGCAGGGCGGTTGCGTGGAACGTATTCGCAACTCCGGAGTTTTCACTCAGTCCCTTGAACTGGTGTTTCCCGTTCGCAGGCTGTTTGAGCTATCACGGCTATTTTTCCGAGAACCGAGCTCATAGCGCGGCTGCGGGATTGTCGAAGGCCGGCAACGACGTTTTTGTAGGCGGGGTCGCGGCGTACTCTACGCTCGGCTGGTTTCGAGATCCGGTTTATAGCACCATGCTAAGCTGGAGCGACACGCGAATCGGCGAGGTTATCCTGCATGAAATGGCGCATCAAACGGTTTATGTTCCGGGCGATAGCGCCTTCAACGAAGCCTTTGCGACGACGGTGGCCACGCAAGGCGTCCGGCACTGGCTGGTGCAAACCAAACAGCATGAAAAAGTCAAAGATTTTGATTTAGCGAAGCGCCACGAAGATGCTTTCGTCGCGCTGGTGCTCAATACGGCGAGACGCTTGCAAAACCTCTACGCATCGCGAATGATTTCAGCGGAGATGCGCGCCGCGAAACACGGCATTTTTACAGATTTACGCGAGCGGTACCGCGCGGTGCGTGATCAATGGAGGGGGTATTCGGGCTACGATGCGTGGATGGCGCGGGACCTAAACAATGCCAAGCTCTCCTCGATCGTTACTTATCGGGAACACACCCGGGCATTCGAACGGCTTTTTGACAATGTGAAGCAGGACTTCCGAAAATTCTACCAACGAGTCACGGCGATCGCGGAGCTAACTCCGATCGAGCGTTCCGCGTTCTTCCGGCATCTTGTAGGCCATAGCGTGGCGGGCCAGGCCAGCGATCCATCCCCGCTTGACCATAAGTCCTAGGTTATTCACAAGCTCTCACGATTGAATCAATAAGAGGGCGGCCGTTAACCAAGCCCCGCTGTTGCTCCCGAGAAGTTTTGCGGCGGATCCTCATGCGCATCCGGCCTATTTTCGTATAGAATTTCCGTTGTTCGCGTGCTCAAGCTTGTGCGGCATTCCATCTCGCGCGCGACGGTCTTTTTGTGGGAT
>JBOIDH010000337.1:0-3197 GCA_050740495.1 Gammaproteobacteria bacterium
TTCAGACTCAAACCTCTATTGGAATTGACTGTCGGAGAGCAGCATATCGTCTCCAGTCTTCCGGCGGCAGATAGCAGCGGTGTGCTGAACCCAGCCTGCTTCATGCGCTCGCGGTGCGCTTGACGCTCACGCGGTGGGACTGCACGTGCCACTCCCGCTCACTTCAACAGCCCCGGCGCCCGTGCCTCAGCCTGGCCCAGGGGCTCGCCGTTGTGAAATTGCAGCAACTCACCGTGCGCCATCGTCGTCCAGGTCTCATCGTCGGTGAGTGGTTGGGTGGCGATCACGGCGACGCGATCATTGGGGGTCGTGGCATCGCCGAAATCGACGGTGATGTCCTGATCGATGAGGTGCGCCGTATGAAAGGGTGTCTTACGCACGATGTAATGCAGGCTCGTCGCGCAGTGGGCGAATAGATAGTCGCCGTTGGAGAGGAGATAATTGAAATCTCCGTGCGCGGCGATCTCCGAGGTCAGCTCGCGGAGCGCGAGGGCGAGGTGGGCTGCCGGCGGTTCCGTTCCGCTAAAACGCTCGCAGAGGTTTTGCAGCAGAAAGCAGAACGCCTGTTCGCTGTCGGTTTGTCCGACCGGCCGATAGCGATCCCCGGGCGGGGGGCTAAAATCGTGCAAGGTGCCGTTATGGGCGAAGATCCAATAACGGCCCCACAACTCGCGCATGAACGGGTGGGTATTTTCCAAGGCCACCGAACCCCGCGTGGCCTTGCGGATGTGTGCGATCACGTTCAATGAGTGGATCGGATAGTCGCGCACCAGTTCCGCTACCGGAGAATGCGCCGCCGGTTTGGAATCCAGGAACAGCCGGCAGCCGCGGCCTTCGAAAAAAGCGATGCCCCAGCCGTCCTTATGTTCGTCGGTGTGGCCGCCGCGTAGGTGAAATCCCTGGAAGGATAAGCAGATATCCGTCGGCACGTTGCAGTTCATTCCGAGCAACTGGCACAGGCGTTTCTTGGTGGTTGATGAAGAGCACCTATAATAATAACGAAGCACTCGCTCTCTTTCGAATCGCTAACATCACCTCCTAGCCGCTTTCCCCATCGTACCGTGCTGCGTCTACGTGCCGTCGCCCTAGTCTCCTTGGGTAGCCTGTGTGCGGCGGGGGTTCTGCTCTCATACCTTGTGTTTCCGAGAGCGGCCACCACCGTTCTCACCATCTTTGCGCCGGGGGTCACGTACTTCCTCGAGACCGCCGTTCCAGCCGCCGCGCTGACGATCGATGACGGTCCGGATCCCCAAGAGACGCCTGCGATTTTAGATGTTCTGCGGGATCACGACGCGCACGCCACGTTCCTTCTCATCGGGAGCCGCATCCCGGGTAACGAACCCTTGCTCGCGCGAATGCGCAGCGAAGGCCATGAGCTCGCCAACCATAGCTACGATGATCGCATGAGCTTATGCGTGCCATCGGCTGAGCTCGCGCGCAGCCTTGCGATGACGCACGCGGCCTTGAGTCCTTTTGGAGCGATCCGGTGGTTTCGCCCCGGCTCGGGCTTGTTTTCGAGGCCGATGCTCAAGCTCGCCCGCGAGCAAGGCTATCGTCTGGCGCTGGGCGATGTATTTTCCCTCGACTCCCGCTTCCAGCGCTGGTATATTCTGCAGCACGCCCAACCCGGCTCCATCATCATCCTGCACGACGCCCTGGGCCGAGGCGTACGCACCGCGGCGTTACTGCGCGCGGTGTTACCGATCCTGAAGGACCGGGGCTTCAAAATCGTCACGCTCACAGCGCTCGTGAGCTTGGCCGCCGAGGAAGCCTTATAGATGTGATCGCACACAGGATTGATGTTCTTTTGTGGTCCCGGCAAATCTTTGGATCAACGCGCGGCAGGATCCGACCGAAACCTAAACCTGCCATAGAAAAGCCAGGACGCAGGCGACAATAAAAGGCCCCCGTCACAATGGCGGGAATGGCCGTTGGATTATTGTCGCGAAGGGGAATCACCGAGCATAACTGAAACCACTTGTTTTTAGCTGTTTAGCCCTGATAAATGGTTCAGTCGAAATTCTTCGGCGCCGATCGCTGCCACTCCGGCAGCGATTCGATGTTGCGATACCATCGCCAGATCTCCGCGTAAGGCTTGAGCGGATATTGCGCGGCCTCGGCGAGCTCGAGGTAGGTTGGAGCAAGCCTCACAGACGATTTTTTACGTAGATTGCCTGTCAGCGGCCCCGAAATGCAAGCGCTTGCAATTGAGGCGCATACTCCGAAAATAGTGGTCAGCAACCCACGCAATAGCACCGCATGCGAGGACTGAATCCAGCCAGATAGCCGGCACGACAGGTTCCGTGCCGACGTGTGTGTCGCGAATTGCTAATTGTAAGTTAAATCACCCGCTAATCGCAGTCTTGTCGATGCGTGCTGAGTTGGTAAGGTGGCGGTATGCGAGAAGTCTTCGTTCTCCTTGCTTATCTTCTAGAGAGGCGACCGGACAAGCGGTCACGAGCGGTTATTGAACGATTTATCGGGGCCGCTAATGGCCATGCCAGTGACGGTAGCGGCTCGTGTTCCCGCTAAAACCTACCGCGACACGGTGGTTTAGTTCGCCCGATTTGAATCGAGCCTCGGCCAACAATGCTGTGCCCTACGTTTCGTATCCGTCTTCTACCCCAAGCAAACTGATTTTTTTAACCACCCCCGATTCACCGATCGGTTAATAGGTGCAGTCATCGCTTATCGAGCGAACCTTCGCGATTGAACCGGCTATGCGGGACTTTCAGCGGGCTGCCTTCCGCGCGCTGGAAAGCCAGCATGGCGCTCACGGATGCCCTACCTGGGGTTGCGCGCGCTCGATGATCGCCTCGAAATCGGTCCCTCCCGGTAAAGTGCCAAAGGAGTTCCGGTGATCGTCACCGAGGCGAACGGTGCAGAAGGCCTCCGCGACCACGGAGGGGGCATGTTGGAGCAGTAACGCGCCTTGTAGCGCAAGCGCGAGTCCCTCCACCAGGCGCCGAGCGCGCGTCTCCGCTTGACTCGTATCCCGGATCTCGGTTTCGAGCCGGGTTACAAAACGATCGAATTGATGATGGACTCCCATCGCGGCGCGTATTTCCGCGAAGAATATCGAAATTGAATCCGGATCTTTGTGCATCGCGCGCAGCACATCGAGACACTGAACATTACCGGCACCTTCCCAGAGCGAATTCAGCGGCACGTCGCGATAGAGGCGCGCCAACGGGGAC
>JBOIDH010000338.1:0-3192 GCA_050740495.1 Gammaproteobacteria bacterium
GTCGAAACGCAGGCAAACGAATCGATCAATATCCTGAGCTTTCAAAAGCTCGTACTTTTCCCGTAGCCGCGTCAAGCGCGGCGGGGCGGCGTCAGGCTGGAAGTACTCCTGGGGTTGCGGTTCGAAGACGATCACCGCGGTCGCCAAACCGAGGCGCTCCCCAACGCGTTTTATCTCGGAGCAAACGGCTTGATGGCCCAAGTGCACGCCATCGAAATTTCCAACGCTGGCCACGCACCCGCGCTGCCTTGGCGGCAGGCCAGCGATTCGCCGGATCAATTCCATCGCTGCACGACCTGCGATTATACCGAGGGCTGAAACGCGCGCATATGTTCCCACCGCAATCCACCCACCCACAACGCGCCCACGTACACGAACCCCGCCGAGGCGATCAATGTAACCAGCCGTAGCGCCCGCTCGGTGGCGGTCCAATGGTGCCACTCGCCGATCTCCCCGCGGCCGAGCAGCAACAACAGGATCATGAGCGCCGCGGCCACGATCACACGAGCGAGAAATATGCCCCATCCGGGGAGCGGCCGGTAAATGTTGGCTTGATGCAAACCACGGTACAACAAGGCGGCGTTAATATAGGCGCTCAGCGAAGTCGCCAGCGCCAATCCCGCATGCGCCAGCGGCCAAATGAGCACCGCGTTGAGCAGAATATTCGTCAGCATGGCGATCACACCCACGCGGACCGGGGTGCGAGTATCTTGGCGGGCATAATATCCCGGCGCGAGTACCTTGATGAATACGAAAGCGAGAAGTCCGAATGCAAAGGCGATGAGACTGCGCGCGGACATCTCGACATCGTGTGCGCTGAATTCACCGTATTGGAACAGCGTGCACAGCATGGGGCCCGCGAGGAGCGCAATGCCGAGCGCCGCCGGCAAAGCGATCACAAGCACGCAGCGCAGCCCCCAATCGAGGGTGCCGGCGAACGACTCGGCTGAACCGAGGGTGTGCTTGTCGGCGAGGCTCGGCAAGATCACCGTCGCCAACGCGACCCCAAACACCCCCAGGGGAAATTCCATCAGCCGATCCGAATAGTACAGCCATGAGACGCTCCCGGTGATTAAGAACGAGGCGAGCAAGGTGTCGATCAGGAGATTGATCTGGGCCACCGAGACGCCGAAAATCGCGGGTCCCATCAGCGTCAGTATACGCCGGACGCCCTCATCGCCGCGTTTGATGCGCGGCCGCGGGAGCAGTTTCAGCGGTAGCAAGAACGGCAGTTGAAATAACAATTGCACCGCGCCGCCCACGAAAACTCCCCAGGCCAAGGCCACGACCGGCTGCTGCATATGGGGCGCGAGCCAGATCGCCGCGCCGATGATGCTGAGGTTCAAAAACGCCGGGGTAATGGCGGGTACGGCAAAACGGCCGTAAGTCTGCAAGATACCGGAGGCGAACCCCGCCAGGGATATAAACAGCAAATACGGAAAGGTGATCTTGAGCATGTCGACGGTCAGCGCGTATTTGTCCGGATTGGCCGTAAATCCGGGAGCAAACACCAGCACCAGAACGGGCGCCGTCACAATGCCGACCACGGTCGCTAATCCCAGCCATCCGGCGAGGGCGCCCGCGGTGTGATCGACGAGATGTTTGGTCTCCGCTTGCGTTCGCTGGTTTCGGTATTCTGACAAGACCGGCACGAACGCTTGTGCGAAGGCTCCTTCCGCGAACAGGCGCCGGAATAGATTGGGTATGCGAAACGCCACAAAAAACGCGTCTGCCACGAAACCCGCGCCGAAGAGCGTCGCTACGACCATGTCGCGCATGAACCCTAAGACGCGCGAGATCACGGTCATCCCCCCAACGGTCGCAGTGGAACGAAATAAGCGTATGCTCAGCGTGTCGCCCCTGAAAACTAGCCAAACATATTTGAAATTCGGGGTGCCTCTCCAAGTTCCCTGTCCCTCCGGCAGAGGCACCATCTTGTCCCCCTCTCCCACCGGGAGAGGGTTGGGGTGAGGGGATCAGAATAATCGACGCATGTGTTTGATTTTATTCCCCTCATCCTAACCTTCTCCCTGAGGGAGAAGGGACTCCCGGACTTGTTGAAGTGGCTCTGTATGACATTGGCTGTGTGAGAATCTATTGGCCGCTCACAACGATAGCACAGGAACCGGCGGGCAGATATCGGCGTTATTGACATCAGCGCGTCGAATACGCATAGTTCCGGCCCGCTCAACACATTGCTATTGGAGATCAGGTTGGCTAATTGTCCCTCTGCCCGCAAACGCGCCCGGCAAGCCGAAAAACGCCGGGCGAGCAACGTCAGCCGGCGCTCCCTGCTGCGTTCGATGATCAAGAAAGTCGTGCGCGCGATTCGGCAAAACGACAAGGACAGCGCCACCGCGAGCTATAAGGCGGCGGTGCCCATTATCGATCGCATGGCGGCCAAGCGAATCATTCATAAGAACAAGGCGGCGCGGCATAAAACGCGCCTGCATCTCGCGATCCGCGCCTTGGGGTAGCGCGCCAGCCTCAGGTTTCCGCCAGCGGAAACCTATTAGGAACGTCTGCAAAAGGGTCGCGAGCAAGATGCGCGAAGCCGCGGAGCGAGTCGCGAGACATATCACGTAGTTAGGGCTCAACCGAACAACGGAGCAAAGAATGAGGCACAAGATTGGAGCGGTTGCCCGAGCGTTGGGTATAAGCGCAAAGACCATCCGGTACTACGAAGAGATCGGCCTTGTCCCGCCTCCTCGCCGGGAGAGCTCGGGGTGGCTCTCGGCAGGGCAGCGCGTATACGAAGAAAACGAGATGGAGCGGCTGCGTTTTGTGAAGGAAGCGCGCCAGCTTGATTTCTCTATCGAGGATATCCGGCAACTCCTGGTTGGCTACGAAAGCGGCCCGGCGTGCGGTTGTGGGGCGCGGCCGCTGCTAAAGACGCTCATTGAACGCAAGCTAAATGAGATTAGAGAGGCCATCGGGGCTCTTGAGGCGTTGCATGCCGAAATGCAATCGCTTCACGCCCGGACGCTTGCCCTTGAGCATAAGACGCCCGCCGAGCTGATGAAATCGGGGCCACCCAAGCTGCGCGACGCCATCTTTGGCAGACCCGAGAAGGCGGGTAGCGGGGAACCGCCCAAGCGGTAAGATGCCTCTTGACCTTCCAGCCACTGGAACATGCATGATCCTCGATCGGGCACGGCTTAGACGTGCCTGGGCGTCTTTCGACGCTCTTTC
>JBOIDH010000339.1:0-3183 GCA_050740495.1 Gammaproteobacteria bacterium
TTCCTCCGGCGGAGGAAGACATGACCGAGGCAGCCCCTGACGTATCCCCACAAAATTTACTGGTATATCAACGCGTAAATAAATATATACAGTCATGGAACCTGCATGATGGTTGACGATCTCAGTGATTGGCAACCATACCAACCACAGGAGATCACATCATGCAGGCAAGGCAAGTATTACATAAACTCCTTCAGAAGGTCTGCTCGGAGATGCACAAGATGCGTCGCACGGCACTTTTAGTGAACGTGATGGCCGCGCTGCACGGGGAGGTGCTTACGGTGACGCATCTGGGGCGCTCCATCAGGAGCGATGCCAAAGAGAAACACTGTATCAAGCGCGCCGATCGGTTATTGTCCAATCGCCGTTTGCAAGGCGAACGCACAGAGATTTATTCGTCGCTGACGCGGTTACTCGTTGGCACGAAGCAACGGCCAGTCATTATTGTGGATTGGTCCGATATGGATGAGTGCAAGCGTCATTTTCTCTTGCGGGCTTCGGTCCCGATCGAGGGTCGTTCGCTTGTATGAAGAGGTGCACACGGTGAAGAGCAAGGAGAAGCCGAAGGTCCATGCGCAGTTCTTGCAGGCCCTCCAAAAGATGCTGCCGCCCCATTGTCGTCCCATCATCATCACCGACGCGGGGTTTCGTACCCCCTGGTTCAAGCAAGTCGAGGCTTTGGGTTGGGACTGGGTCGGGCGTATCCGCAATCGCCATGAGGTACAACTGTCAGGCGAAACACAGTGGATACCGTGCAAAAGCTTGTATGATAAAGCCACTGCTACGCCGAAGGCGCTGGGCCGAGCGCGGCTGACCGAAAGCAACCCCATCGACTGTCAACTGGTGCTCTATAAGGGCAAACCCAAGGGCCGCGTTCACCTCAACCGTCTCGGTCAACGCGGGCGCTCCTCGCACAGCCGCAAACATGAGCAGGCCCAACGCGAGCCTTGGCTCTTGGGCACCTCCCTGCCCGATGGCTTCAAGCTCGCCGAGAAAGCGGTCAAGCTCTACGCCCTACGGATGCAAATCGAAGAGGCGTTTCGGGATCTGAAAAGCACCCGTTTCGGTCTCAGCCTCGAATTACATCGGACCTATCAACTCCAACGCTTGCAGGTTCTCTTGCTCATCGCGACTCTCGCTCTGATGGTGGCGTGGCTCATGGGCCGAGCGACCGAGATCACAGGACAGCATCGCCACTATCAAGCCAATACCGTGCGCGACCGGGTGGTTCTCTCTACGATCTTCCTCGGCCTTAAAGTCATCGACGACCCGCGGGTGACCTTGCGCTTGCGAGACCTCCTTGCGGCCATCAGCTGCCTTGATGAACTCATCCGAAACCACTGCCTCTCAGAGTAAAATTCGTGGGGATCTCACAGGCTCTGACCCCTTAATCCCCTTAATCCCTCTTAGCAAACTGTGAGGTTCTGAAACAATGTCAAGAACGTTTGTGGCATGTAAAAGCAAAGTGCATAACCGAGGCAAACCTCCTGAGTCATTTCTCAACGAGATAATTGACTGGGCGCGCAGCGCCCCGGATGAAATATTTCAACCCAACGAAATACAGGATATTTATTCAAATGTGGTAGCGGACTTGGGGCCATGGAAGAGTCTTACTCATAGAAAAGCTACAATGCTTGAGGTCCTGCGTGTTCTAGGTGGCTTTGAGAGCTCCTGGAAGTGGGAAGAGGGTGTCGACATTACAAATCCAGACTCAAATACATCGTGCACCGAGGAAGCTGGTATTTTCCAATGCTCGGGCAACTCTATGTCGTTTGACACAACCTTAAAAGGTCTTCTGATGCAAGCAACGGGAAAAACTGATTGCGAGACATTTAAAGAGGAAACCAAATCAAATCATGAGTTCGCTATTGAATACTGCGCTAGGCTTATCCGATTCACGGTAAATCATCATGGCCCAATTAAGCGCAAGGAGATCAACTCATGGTTGCGGCGCGATGCTGTTGCAGAGTTTGAAAGCTTCTTGTCTCCTTAGTCTCCCGGTGGGCGTATGGGCGCCTCGTCCAGACGACGCTGCTTCTCCTGGGCGCCGCGTTGGGAGGGGCTGTCGCCCAAAAACGTCGTTCAGGGCCTGGCCGCCTGGGTCGCCGTTCTAACCACTATGGCCGGTGCCTTGGGAGCGCACATCGAGGCGGCGAGGTTCGATCAGCTCGCGATCGGGTACCGGGCGACGGCGCGCGCCTCGAGGCGCTTCGCGGCGAATGGAACGACAGGCTGTCTCGAGAGACCCTTCAGTCAAGCACAAAAGGACCACTTCGTGAGCCGATGCGAGGGCGCGATCTCGGTCGAGAACCAGGCGTGGATGGCGGAGTGGTCCGGGAGCGACGAAGGGATGATCACTCCCTCCGTCCGGTACTGAGCGAGCAACGGCGGTGGCACCGCGCGCTTCCCTGCAGCTTAAGAAGTGACCATGCGCCTTGGAAATTCTGGGGATCTAATAGCGGGTCACGATTATCGGGCGGCTTCCCAGGCGGCATAACCGCCCGCAAGCGAAACCACATTGGTGTAGCCCATGCGCTGCAGAGTTTGAGCTGCCAGGGCCGAGCGCCCGCCGCTTTGGCAATAAACCAAGGTCGCGGTCGATGGGTCTTGTAGCTGCGGCAGCGAGCCGATCCTGAATTCCAGTACGCCCCGAGGAATATTGATCGCGCCCGGAATGGCGCCGCGCTGAAATTCCTCCGGTTCGCGTACATCGAGAATTAAGGTATTCGCAGGTTGCAGCAATTCACCCGCGCTTTCGAGACCGACCTCTCGGATCTCTTGTTTAGCCGCTTGCACAAGCATCTGAGCGGTGACAGACATGGCGTGCCTCCGTAGAAAAAGTTTTAAGCCTTACCCCAACGCTGTCGTATCCGACCGTGCATCGGGGATCGGACGTCATGGTACGCGGACGCTCGGGAAAAGCATATCGCTGACGGGCGGCTGCCGGACGCTTGCAGCGCTGAGCTACCGTGCCGAGTGCCAAGCTCGATGGCGGATTAAACCTAATAAAGTGGTTTAAGTACGTATTAATAATATTTAAGATCAATGTGATATAGGTATTATATAAAGTTATACATCTCATCGAAAATCGCTGTACCGATCCGCTCATATTTTGTATCTTTAGGCACCAATGAAGATTAGTCACATCAAGCTCGCCGGATTCAAGTCCTTCGTCGATCCGAC
>JBOIDH010000340.1:0-3169 GCA_050740495.1 Gammaproteobacteria bacterium
GCGGCGCCGCTTTACGGCCGCGCGCGAAAGCTGCTTCATGTACAGCCGATGGACTACCCCGCGTTTTGCGACGCCTGCGACCTTCGGTCCGGCGACCCGGAGTCGTTCGAGAAGTTCGCTTGTGTCGGCGGCATCCCGAAGTATTGGGAATTCGTCGAAGCGGGGCAGGATGCCGTGGCGCTCGCGGAATCGCTCTACTTCGATTACGCGCCCTACATGGAACAGGAACCGCAACGCATCCTGCGCGACGAAGGCGTCATTGGCCTGAACGCCGCCGCCGTGCTGGAAGCCGTGGGACGCGGTGCCGAGCGACCCTCGGAAATCGCCAGCCGGCTCGGCACGGCGCAGACGAACCTCTCGCGGCTGCTCCAGCAGTTGCTCGACGCTTCCATCCTGACGCGCGAGCTGCCGTTCGGTGAAAGCGTGCGTTCGATCAAAAAAATCTTCTACCACATCCAGGACCCGACGATGCGTTTCTGGTTTCGGGTCTATTCGCCGCACCAGAGCCGGTGGCGCTCCTACGCGGCAACGGAAAAGCGTAAGTTCATTCATGACCACGCCGCGACCGTGTTTGAGGACGTGTGCCGCGCGCGCTTTCCGGGCGCGCAGAGGTATTGGGAAGGTAACGTCGAGTTGGACCTGGTCGCGCCCGATCCCGACGACCGCCGTGGACTGCTCGTGGCCGAATTGAAATGGCGTCGCCTGACCGTTGCGGAGCGGAAGAACGTGCTCCGCCAGCTTGATAGCAAGTGGTCGCGCTGTTCCCTGCGCGCACGCTACCGGAACGTCCGCTTCGACGTTTTCGACGCGGGTATCCTTGCTGGGTAACCGTTCAACGCCCGCACAGGAGGAAACAGAGGAAACGGAGATTGCCTTTCGCCGAGCTGGCGAAGAAGTTGCCAAACCCGGTCGCCAGCCTCATCGGCGTGCCAATCCAGAACAACTGAGATTTCGGCAACGCGCCCTTCGATCGGGAGCGCCGCGTAGGGCCCTCGATGACCTTTTGCGAGAGTACCAAGCTCGTCACCTGGGGGCAGTTCAGTTCGAACCGAGCCCGACCTCGATGCCGGCGGGAGCCGCGCGTCAGGTTCGCGCTCCTCGCCGGTGAGAGCAACCGGAAGCCCCACCACCAAAGCTGCCGCGTCAGATTGCCACTACGCCCGGTGCAAATGCAATCGTCACGCTGTGCGCTCGATGGGCTCACGAGCTCGGCTCACCCCGTAAGATTTTTGCCGCCTCTCTGAAAATCTTTCCGCCCGGGCTTTGTAGTAAAATGGGGTTTGTCCCGCCCTGGTAGCTCAGGTGGATAGAGCGTCCGCCTCCTAAGCGGGAGGTCGCCGGTTCGAGTCCGGCCCAGGGCACCAATAGAATCATATATTTTTAATGAAGTTATACCAATTCTTATGATCGCAACGATCGCAAAAATATCCATTTTATTCAATGAGGTTCCAACGAAGGGCCTTTTTTGTGGATCAGCGTGCGCTTCAACAAGCAAACAAAGCCTTAGGCGGGAGGACTGACGCCGAGGTTATCCGCCTCGCAATTGAAACGGGTCGCGGAGATGGAGAGATTATGGCAGTTCATGGAAGAACCGGCCCTTGACAGCATCATAATAGGTGTATATACTCGTAGAATGAAGAAACGACAATGTGGACGGAGACGATGGCGCGACACTTAGAGAAGGCAGAGTTGGCGAATTGCGTTAACTGCGCGTGCTTCAACTTACGCAAAGTGACCCGTGCGGTGACTCAGCTTTATGACGACATGCTTCGGCCCTCGGAGCTGCGCGTTACACAATTTTCCCTGCTGGTTGTAGGGAAAATGATGGGCCCGGTGAGTGTGACGCGCCTGGCGGAAATGACGGTCATGGATCGCACGACCTTAACGCGTAACTTGGATCTGCTGCGAAAGCAGGGACTGATCGAGGTCGCCCCAGGTGAGGACCGGCGCACGCGGATCGTGACTATCACCTCCCGAGGGAACGCCGCTCTCGCCAAGGCCATGCCGTTTTGGAAGAAGGCTCAGTCGCATGTGGTCAAGGCGCTGGGGCAGGAGCGCTGGACGGCGATGCAGGCCGATCTCGGAGAAATGGTGGCGCTGGCGCAAAGGTAGTAAATTTTTTACACATGTGCATATACACTTATATTAGGAGGTTGCGATGAACGGTAGAGTTCGATTTGACGGTAAGGTAGTCATCATCACCGGAGCCTCTCAAGGCATCGGCCGGGCTACGGCCCTCGCGTTCGCCCGCGAGGGGGCGATCCCGATCTTGGTATCCCGCTCCAGAGAGAAATTGGACCAGGCGGCCGACGGGATCCGGCGTTTTAATCCCCAGGTGCGGGTAATCTCAGCCGACGTCTCATCGCAGGCAGAGGTCCATGACATGGTCGCTAAGGTGCTGGCGGAATGCGGGCGGATCGATGTACTCGTGAACAATGCAGGAATAGCCCGCGTGGGTCCGATCGGTGAGGCAAGGTTCATCGAGGACATGAAAGAGATGATGGCGGTCGACGTCTGCGGGACGGTCTATTGCACCCAGGCGGTTTTGCCGAGCATGCATAAGCAGGGCTCGGGTCATATCGTCACGATGTCCTCGGTCGTCGGGCGCAAGGCCTTTCCTGATTTTGGCGGCTACTCGATCGCCATGCATGCCGTCTCGGCCTTCGCCGACGCCCTAAGGCAAGAGCTCTATGGCAGCGGGATCTTTGTGTCCGTCATCCACCCGGCACTGACACAAACGGCACTGCTCGATCACGTTGAAGCGCGTGCTATGCCGCCGCCCTTTCGGAAAATGACCCCTATCACGGCAGAACGGGTGGCGGAGGGCATACTACGTGCAGTACGCAAAAGACAGCCTCGGGTGATTCTGCCTTTCCCACCGAAGCTCTTACTGCTCCAAGACGCCCTCTCCGCGAAGCTCGGGGATCGCATCGTCCGGATGCTCTCGAATCCCGTATTTTCTTCCGTGATCGGAATATATCGAGGCCGGGTCTATGAGCATTCTAAGGTTTAACATATAAGTGTATCTACATATATCACGCTGAGCGAGTAGGGGATTAACCCGTTGACTGCATTTTACCGGGAGCACATGCCATGAACTTCATCGCACTGAAGATGTTAACGGGTGACCGGGCTAAGTATCTGAGCTTGATCTTCACCGTCGCCTTCG
>JBOIDH010000341.1:0-3166 GCA_050740495.1 Gammaproteobacteria bacterium
GGAAAGGGTGAGATCGCGGTCGGGTGGTTATGGGTTTCGACCTTGATCGTGATGCCGGCGGGTGCTTGCGCATAAGCATAAGACTGCGATGCAGGGTCCGCGAGAAACCAAGGGGCGTCGTAAGCGCGCACCACCGCCGCGTTGTCCCGGTAGGCCACCAACACCCGCGCTGGATTCCGCTCATGGGTCGTGCGGATCATGGCGAATAAGGAATGCTGTTGCGGGGTACCATTCAGGACCCAGCGCGCATTGAAGATCTTGTGCCGGCAATGCTCGGAATTGGCCTGCGCGAACATCATAAGCTCGACGTCCGTCGGGTTGCGGCCGAGATCCAGAAACGCCCCTAGGAGATAGTCCATCTCATCGGCTGACAGCGCCAGGCCGAGTTGCCGGTTAGCGCGTTCCAAGGCAGGACGACCCTCGCGGATAAGATCCACGGTTTCCAGCGCTTTCGGCGCCGGGTGTCCGAATAGCCTGGAGGCTTGATCAAGTCCGAACCCGGCCTGCTCGGTCATGCGATCATGGAGCAGTGGCGCGATTCGAAGGAGCGTTTCTCGTTCGAGAGGCGCGCGATCTTGGGAGCGAAAATACCAGCCGGTCCCGCGTTCGAGACGCAGGATGTTGCCCAAGCCGCAAACCCGGGCGATTTCCGTGGCCTTGCTCGACCACGGTGAGACCGTGCCAGGGCGCGGCGTCACTAACAGCATCGAGGCTTCGGGGCGCGGGGCGGCGCGCACCGCCACGGCGCCTAAAATGCTCATCAAGCGCTCCTCTTCGGCACTGGAAAGAGGTTCAGAGACGAGCGCGAAGTACGCCGTCTCGGCGGCCAAGGACGTGACGGCGGGCGCGAGGGCGCGCACCGAGGCAAGGAGTCTATCCAAGCGAAACGCAGGGCAGGACGCGGGAGCGACGAAACGTTGGAGCCTCCCCGGCCCAGCGAGCGTCATAGGGACAAGCGGCGCAAGTGAGGATCGGGTAGGGCGGTTTGCCACAGGTCGTCGAATCGGCGCAGCAATTCCTTGGTGACATCGGGAGCATGAAAATTAGCCACGCCTTCGTAACGGTCCGATAGCCTGCTATGCACGTATCCCTTCCGGTCCGCGATGAGCATGCTCTCGTTGCAGTTCCGGTGTTCGGGCGGGGGGGTGCGAAGCTCGAAGAAACTCGTCAGGCGCAGCGCCAGATCGACCAACCTGTGAACGCGGTGGAGGAGGGGTGAGGGATCAAGGATGAGGATCCTGATTTTCACGTTACGGTTTCTTAGTGCGAGACTCTTGAAAGCGTCCACCATGTCCCGCTCATTAAAAATCATCGGGTCCAAATGGCGGCTTACAATGTCGATCGTCCGCCGGCTTTGCGTCACCATACGCAGCATCGCCTGGCGATGGTCTCCGCGCGTGACGAGCTTTTGCGGTGCGCGGGTCTGTCCCAGGGTATGTTCTTGGAACGGCGTTGAAATGTCTGCTGCCGGCATAAGCTCTGGGCTCATCCTCCCGGCTTAGGGAAGCTCTGCAAAACTTACTCCGCAGCCCATCTGCTTTGTCGCCTGCTCGCGCGTCGCTCGCCTATCTACCTGATATGTCTCGCGGCTCGCTCCGCGGCTTCGCGCATCTGGGCTTGCTCGCGACACTTTTGCAGAGCTTCCTTAGAGGTCTGGCTCACCACGCCGCCTCGAGTCTTCGAATCGCGCGTCCGGTTGCCCGGTGTTCCGCGGGCCCGCGCCGCGGTCGATCTGCGTGAGGCGGCGTCGCGCGGGCGAGCCGCCTCTCGCCTTTTCAATTTTGCGCGCAGCATCTAAGAGGTCACGCGCTTGCCTTATGCTCGGCGCATTGGGGGCGATGTCAGACGCTCGGTAGATATACAGTGCGGCCTCGGCATAGTGATTTCGGCTGATTTGCCGGTATGCCATTTCCACGTACTTGGCCACGAGCGCCCGAAGGCCGCGCACCGCCTCCTGATTTTCAGGGTCCACCTGCAATACCTCTCGGTACCTTGCAAGGGCGTTGTTGCCTTGCGGTGTCGTCAAGCGATAAGCCGCGACATCATTCCCCGCTAGCGCAAGCAGCGTAGCCACGGATGGTCCGGCTTCGGTGGCGTTGTTTGGTTGCGCAGGCCGCGCGTTGCGCGCTCCAGGTTGCGCCAACACCTGCAATAAATCCGCATTGATCTCATCGGGAAGAGGTTGTTCAACCGCCGTGGGATCGACGTTTAGCGCAGCGCGCGAGCTCGGCTTGACGGTGGCGGGAGATTGAGAGGGGTGCGAGGTTTGGCTCGTTAAAGACGCAAGGGCCGGCGCTTGATCGATTGGTGTTGGCGCCAGCAACCAAATCGATCCGATACCGGCAAGAATTACCGCCGCGGCCCGCAGGAACTCGATTGCCGTGCGCCGCCGCCGCCATCGATACAGCGCGCCGCTGGCGCCGGGAGGGTGAGCATTCTGCTGCCTTTCCGCTAGTGGCATCGCATCGGGCATTAACCGAAGCTCCGACGGTAGCGTGTCGGGTTCAGTGGGGACGGTCGGAGATTCATCCATCGCCGTCGATTTGGCAAGTCCCGGTAAGTCCTCGGCGGGATCGCAAGCCTCGAAGGCGCAACGCCACGCATCGACGCTCTGGGGGCGATCGCCGGCTTTGAACTCCAAGGCCTGATCGATGGCCCGTAAAAATGGGATCGAATATTTACCGTTGGCATGTCCGACCGCCCGCAAAAACGGATCCGGCCCACCATGCACAATGGCTTCGGCGCGCGCCATTGCCGGTTGGGGGATGACCCCTGTCGCAGCCCGATATAAGGTCGCCCCAAGACCATAGATGTCGGTCCACGGCCCTTGGTTGCCGCCGGAACTGCTGTACTGTTCGATCGGCGCGTACCCCGGCGAGACTAGGTTGGTCACGGTCTGAGGATCGCTGACGATTAATTGCCGGGCCGATCCGAAATCGAGGATGACCGCCGTACCATCGGCCCGGACGAAGAGGTTGCTCGGTTTAATGTCCCGGTGCACGAAACCCTTCTGGTGCATGGTCTGCAGACCTTCAAGCAAGGGAAAAAGCAGCTTCCGCAACTCGCCCTCGCTTAAGGTGCCCCGGCGGGCCAACGCCGATTGCAGGCTCTCCCCGCGCTCATAGTGCATGATGAGGTAGGCGGTATTGTTCGCCTCGAAGATATC
>JBOIDH010000342.1:0-3165 GCA_050740495.1 Gammaproteobacteria bacterium
ACTCGCCCACCTTTAGACCGTTCGTGTGCAACGAATAGGAGACGGAGAAGGGTTGCGGGATTTCAGCGAGCGCCGTGAGCGAAACGAGGAAGTTGATGGACGCCGCGCGGAGGCAGGTGCGAAGCATGGCTTTAAGGTAAGGGCCGACGATTCGGCTAGGTCGATACCACTCTAAGAGCATCTCGTGGCCGCTGCAAGTCGGCTACGACCAGACTTCGGAATGTTTCGATTAGCCGACCGCCGCCAGGCTGTATGGTACTATTCCCGTAGTCCATTCGAGCTGTTAGATCTCCTTAGCGACGACAAGCCGACAGCGATGGTAGCCCTCTCCTTCCATACCGCCTCGGTTTTGGTGGTCGGCGATGTCATTCTCGATCGTTATTGGTCGGGAGCAACTACTCGTGTGTCGCCCGAGGCGCCGGTGCCGGTCGTGCGCATCACTGAGCGAGAGGATCGTCCCGGCGGGGCCGCTAACGTCGCCGTGAATGTGGCGAGCCTCGGAGCCCGCGTCACGCTCATCGGCATCACCGGCGTCGACGAAGCCGCGCAGCGGGTCTTGGAACAGCTTCAAAAGCACCGCGTCATTTGTGCCCTGACCCGCGTGGAAGGATTCACCACGGTTACCAAACTCCGCGTACTGAGCCAGCACCAGCAGTTGCTACGGCTCGACTTCGAGGATCCGTCAGTCATACCGAAGCGCGATGGACCTACACATGACTTTCGTCATCACCTTCCCGCCGCGGACATCGTGATATTGTCGGATTACGCCAAAGGGGCGTTAACGGATGCGCATACTCTAATAAAGCTCGCCCGTGACGCCGGAAAGCCGGTCGTGGTCGACCCGAAGGGCCGTGATTTTACCCGCTACGCCGGCGCCACTATCGTGACACCGAACCTGAAGGAATTCTGCGCCGTTGTCGGTCCCTGCGCGAGCGAGGATGAGATCATCGCCAAGGCGCGCGATCTCTGCTCCGCCATGGATCTCGAAGCCTTGTTGGTTACGCGCGGGGAGCACGGCATGACGCTCGTTCCGGGCTACGGCGAAGCGCGCCATTTGGAGGCCAAAGCGCGCGCCGTGTACGATGTCACCGGCGCGGGGGATACCGTGGTTGCCGTCTTGGCAACAGGCCTTGCCGCGCGGTTCGACCTGCAACGCGCGACCGCGCTTGCAAACGTGGCCGCCGGCTTGGTCGTGGCGAAGCTCGGCGCGGCCGCGGTCACGGTAGCGGAGATCGAGGCTTCTTGGAACGGGGCCGGTGCTACGGACGTGGCCCTTGTGACCGAAGAGGCCTTAATCGAGCGCATCGCGCTCGCCCGCGGTCGCGGCGAACGCATCGTCATGACCAACGGCTGCTTCGATGTCTTGCACGCGGGTCACGTGCGCTATCTCGATGAGGCGCGAAAATTGGGGTCCCGCTTGGTCGTCGCGGTCAACGACGATGCCTCGGTAGCCCGCCTCAAAGGCGCGGGCCGGCCGGTGAATCCGCTCGCGCAGCGCATCGAAGTCCTCGCGGCGCTGAAGCCGGTGGATTGGGTGGTGCCGTTCTCGGAGGACACCCCGACGCGATTAATTTGCCGCGTTTTACCCGACGTACTGGTCAAGGGTGGTGACTATCCCGTCACCGAGATCGCAGGGCATGACTGCGTCACCGCCGCGGGCGGGCAGGTGGTGACCCTGCGTTACCAAGAAGGGTGGTCGACCTCGAGGATCCTCTCGGAGTTGGCCCGCGTGCGCGAGACCGAGCCGCTTTGATCCTGGTCACCGGTGGCGCCGGTTTTATCGGCAGTCAACTCATTAAAGGACTGAATGCCAAAGGCCACGATGACATCCTGGTGGTCGATAACCTCGAACGCGGAGAGAAGTTCAATAACCTAACCCGCTGTCGGATTCGGGATTATTGGGACAAGGATGATTTCATCGCCGAGTTGCGACGCAGCCAAACGCTACCTGTGGGTACCGACATCGTATTCCATTGCGGCGCCTGCACCGTAACCACCACCTGGGACGGGCGCTACATGATGCGCAACAACTATCATTATTCCAGGGAGTTGCTCGAGTACTGCCTGGAACATGGAGTACGGATGATTTACGCCTCGAGCGCGGCCGTCTATGGACAAGGCAGGACGTTTTCCGAATCGCAAGCCGCGCTGATCCCGCTCAACGTTTACGGGTATTCCAAGCTGCTCTTCGATGACTATGTCCGGTGCCGGCTCCCGATGTCCCCAACGCAGGTGGTGGGGCTGCGCTTTTTTAACGTTTATGGCCCGGGCGAGGGCCATAAAGGGCCGATGGCTAGCCTCGTTTTTCATCTCGATCGGCAGTTGCGGGAGCAGGGCGCGGTGCGGATTTTTTCCGGCAGCCACGGTTACGGCGGCGGCGAACAGCGGCGCGATTTCGTCTATATCGACGATGTCGTTGCCGTGTGTCTATGGTTCCTGGAGCATAGTGAGCATTCGGGCATTTTCAACCTCGGCAGCGGCCGCGCCCGGTCGTTTAACGAACTGGCCCGGGCGGTCATCGCTTGGCACGGGAAAGGAACGATAGAGTATATTCCCTTTCCCAAGGCGCTGATCGACCATTACCAGCCGTTTACCGAGGCGGATCTCGGCGCGCTGCGGGCGCTCGGTTACGACCGGCCCTTTATGATCCTGGAAGAAGGCGTGCGCAAATACCTCGATTGGCTGAACACTTGCGCCGAATCTATACCCTCGTCCTCTATCTCCTGACGCCGCTGTTATTCGTCCGGCTTGCGCTTTTGGGCGTGCGCAACCGCGGCTATTGGGAGGGCTGGCGGGAACGCCTGGGCTTTGCGCCGCCCGCGCTCCCCGCGGCTGGATTCAACCTTTGGGTACACGCGGTCTCGGTCGGCGAGGCGCAAGCGGCTTCCGCGCTCGTGCATGCGCTGCGGGCGCGCATCCCGCCGATTACGATCATAGTGACCACCACGACCGCCACCGGAGCGGCCATGGTGCACCGCCTGTTTCGGGATGAGGTACGGCATTGCTACCTGCCCTTCGATCTCCCTAGCGCGTTAGCGCGCTTTATCGAACGAGCTCGCCCCGCTGCCCTGGTGATCATGGAAACCGAGCTCTGGCCCAATCTACTGCACTGCTGCCGCCGCGCGCGGATCCCCGTGCTCATCGCCAACGCGCGCTTGTCAGAGC
>JBOIDH010000343.1:0-3165 GCA_050740495.1 Gammaproteobacteria bacterium
CCAACTTGATGCGCTGCGCCTCGCCGCCCGAGAGCGTGGGCGAGGGCTGGCCGAGCGTGAGATAGCCGAGACCGACGTCTTGCAGCAGTTGCAGCGCGCGGTAGATGCGCGTGTGGGCGCGGAAGAGATCGAGCGCCTCGTCCACGTTCATCGCCAGCACCTCGGCGATGGTCTTGTCGCGGTAACGCACCGCCAAGGTCTCGGCGTTGAAGCGCGCGCCGTTGCAGACCTCGCAGGGCACGGTGACGTCGGGCAGAAAGCTCATTTCGATGGTTTTGATCCCTCGGCCCTCGCACGCCTCGCAGCGCCCGCCGGCGAGGTTGAACGAAAACCGCGGCGGGCCGTAAGCGCGGAGCCGCGCCTCGGGGGTATCGGCATAGAGTTTCCGAATCTGATCCCAAAAGCCGGCGTAGGTTGCGGGGCAGGAGCGCGGTGTCTTGCCGATGGGCGTCTGATCCACCTCACACACGTGCCGCAGCGCCTCGAAACCGCGGATCTCCTCGCAACCTGCGAAACTCGCCCGGCCGCTTGAGGCGAGCGCGCGCTTCAGGTTGTCGTGCAGTACGCGACGCACGAGCGTGCTCTTGCCGCTGCCCGAGACGCCGGTGACGCACACCAGCCGCCCAAGCGGAATGGTGGCACGCAGCTTCCTCAGATTATGCATCGAGGCAGCGACGATCTCGAGTGCAGGGTCATTCCTGCGCCATGGCCGGCGCGGCAGCAGCGGATGCTTCAAGGGATGCGCCAGGCAGCGGCCGGTGACGGACTCGGGGGTGCGCGTGAGCGCGGCTAGCGATCCTTCGGCGACGATACGCCCACCGAGCTTGCCGGCACCCGGACCGAGGTCAATCAGGTGCTGCGCCCGCCGTATCGTGTCTTCGTCGTGCTCGACCACGACCACGGTGTTGCCCTTGTTCCGGAGCGCGGTGAGCGTCTCAAGGAACTTTAAGTTGTCGCGGTGATGCAATCCAATCGTCGGCTCATCCAGGATGTAACAGACGCCGCGCAGGTTCGAGCCGAGCTGCGAGGCAAGCCGGATGCGCTGGGCTTCGCCGCCCGAGAGTGTTGGCGCGGAGCGATCGAGCGAGAGATAACCGAGCCCGAGCTGTTGCAGGAACTGCAACCGCGAGGCGAGCTCCGGCAGAATGTCGCGCGCGATGCCGGCGCCGCGGCCGCGCAGTTTCAACTTGTCGAAAAATTTCTTCGCTGCTGCGACCGGGAGGGCGGCGAATTCCGCGATCGACAGGTTCTGGAATGCCACGGCCAAGGCCGTCGGGTTGAGCCGCGTGCCTTCGCAACTCGGGCACACCCGTTCCGCGCCTTCCCACCAGTCGTTCCACCAGATTTCCTCGCCGGTTTGTTCGCCATCGAAGCCGCTCATCGATAGCCCGGTGCCGTAGCAGCGCTCGCACCAGCCGTGCTTGGAGTTATAGGAGAACAGCCGCGGGTCGAGATCCGGGAAGCCGCGACCGCAGCTCGGGCAGGCGCGCTTAGTAGAAAAGGTGGTGGTTTTCTTGCCGCGACCATTGCCGGCGGCGGCGATCTGCAGCACACCCTTGCCGAAGAGGAGCGCGCGGTTGAGAGCCGCGCGCAATTCCTTCTCGCCCTTCGGCGTCACCGCGATTTCACCCACTGGCAGTTCGATGTTGTGTTCCTTGAAGCGCGCCAGCCGTGGCCAGTCATTCGTCGGCGTCATGCCGCCGTCCACGCGCAGAAGCTCGAAGCCCTTGGCGAGCGCCCACTTGGCGAGATCGGTGTAATAGCCCTTGCGCGCGGTCACCAGCGGCGCGAGCACCAGAACCCTTTGGCCCCGATGCGCGGACATGATGCGCGCCAGGATCGCCTCCGCCGTTTGCGCCTCGATTGGAACCTTACACTCGGGACAGTATTGCGTGCCGAGCTTAACGTAGAGCAGGCGCAGGAAGTGATAAATCTCGGTGAGGGTCGCGACCGTGCTCTTGCGTCCGCCGCGCGAGGTGCGCTGCTCGATGGCCACCGTCGGCGGCAGCCCGAGGATCGCATCCACGTCCGGCCGCGACGCCGGTTGCACCAGCGAGCGCGCATAGGCGTTGAGCGATTCGAGATAGCGGCGCTGGCCTTCCTTAAAAAGAATATCGAACGCCAAGGTGCTCTTGCCGCTGCCCGACACCCCGGTGACGACGGTAAAGCGCTCGCGTGGGATGTGCGCTTCTATGTTTTTCAGATTGTGCTCGCGCGCATGCAGGACGCGGATGGTGTTGTCGGCCGCGCGCGAAGGCGCGACGGCGCGCTTGGGTTTGCCGGCGCGTTGATTTGCGGTGGCGGCATACTCTCGCAGTGCTTTCCCCGTATGACTCGCCGGATCCCCGGCCACGTCTTGCGGCGTGCCGGTGCAAACGATCTCCCCGCCGGCATCGCCGCCTTCCGGGCCGAGATCGATTATCCAGTCCGCTGCCCGGATCACATCGAGGTTGTGTTCGATCACCACCAGTGTGTTGCCTTCGTCGAGCAGCCGCTGGAAAGCCTTTAATAAGGTGGCGATATCATCGAAGTGCAGGCCCGTCGTCGGTTCGTCGAACAGAAACAGTGTGCCCCGGTTCTCGTCCTTGCGGGTCTTGGCCTCGGCCAGATGTCCGGCGAGCTTCAATCGCTGCGCCTCGCCGCCCGAAAGGGTCGGCACCGGTTGGCCGAGCCTTAAGTAGGAAAGGCCGACGGCCGCGAGCGGTTCGATCCCGCGCAGGATGCCGGGGTAGCGGGCGAATAACGCCGCCGCCTCCGACACTGTCATATCGAGGACCTCGGCAATGGATTTGGCGCCGGAGTTATTACTATTGGGCACGAGCTTCACTTCCAGCACCTCCGCGCGGAAGCGTTTGCCGTCGCAGTCCGGGCAGCGGATGTACACGTCGGAGAGGAACTGCATCTCCACGTGCTCGAAGCCCGCGCCGGTGCAGGTCGGACAGCGGCCGTTGCCGGCGTTGAACGAAAACATGCTCGAAGTGTAACCGCGTTCGCGCGCTAAGGGCTCGCCGGCAAAGAGCTTGCGTATGCCGTCCAGCGCGCCGACGTAGCTCGCCGGATTCGAGCGCGTGGTCTTGCCGATGGGCGACTGGTCCACCAGCAGCACGTCCTCTATCAGTTCGTGACCGCGAATCGCCCGGTGGCTCCCCGGCGTTTCCTTCGGCC
>JBOIDH010000344.1:0-3161 GCA_050740495.1 Gammaproteobacteria bacterium
ACTACGCCGCTTGGCCGGCGGCCATCGCCTCCTTGACTTCATTGAGACGGCCGGTCCCGACGTCGTAAATGAACCCATAGATAGGGATGTCCCGAGGCACCAGGGGATGGTTGCGGATCCGCCGCACATCCTCCGTGACGCTCTGCTCCTGGTTCTTGATGGTCAACCAGTCGATATAGTCGCCTTCCGACGCGCCCGGTCCGGGGCCGACATCGCGAAAACCGCTGGCATCGAGCGCGGCGGTCTTGAGACTGCTTTTCAGCAAGCCGCGTATCACCTCGTCGGTGAAAAATTCCATTCCGCAATTGGTATGATGGATGACAAACCATTCCCGCGTGCCTAAGAGTTTGTAGGAAATGACCAGGGAACGGATCGCATCGTCGCTTGCACGGCCGCCGGCATTGCGAATGACGTGTGCGTCGCCCTCGGTGAGCCCGGCATATTTCGAGGGTTGCAGGCGGGCGTCCATGCAGGTCAGGATGGCAAAACGCCGCGCCGGCGGCATCGCTAGTTTGCCCTTATCGCCAAAGCTCGCCGCATACTGAGCATTCGCAGCCAGCACTTCTTGTAAGATCTGACTCATAGTTCACTGCCTCCAATTGTTGTGGCGCTGCCCATGAACGGTGAGCGCCGGTTGTTATTTATTGTTGCGGCGGGTAATCCTGCCGGCTCAGCTATTATAGCCGGTGTTCCGTGTACGTCGCGCTATTCCCCATGCTTGGCAGCGCGTATCATTAAGAATCGCACCTAGAAAAAACGCTCTCCCAGAGCCTATGCTTCGATCTGGACGGCTCGCGCCACGGCGCACGCCGCGATCAGAGAGCTTGTGAAAAAATTGTCGCGAGCGAAGGGAAGTCTCGTTCCGCCGGAGCACAGGACCGTTTCGCCGGGAGCGAAACGGAGCGCAAGCCCCGCAGGGGCGAGTCCCAAGGACGGGACGAGCAACCGGAGTGTAGAAATACATGAGGATTCCGAGCACCGCCGGAACGCGAGGTTCCGAGCGCAGTAGATTTTTTTTCAAGCTCTGAGAGTGCGCGGGCTAGAAAAACAAAAAGGAATCAACGATGAATATCCTGATGATGACCAACACCTACGCACCGCATGTGGGGGGCGTTGCGCGCAGCGTGGAAGGTTTCGCCGGCGCCTTCCGGGCCCGCGGCCACCAAGTGCTCGTGGCGGCGCCGCTCTTCAAGGGTACCCCCGAGAACGAACGCGGCGTGATCCGTTTTCCGGCCGTCAAGGACTTCAATGGCAGCGCCTTCTCGGTGCCGATGCCGGCGCCACTGCGGCTGGTGGCGGCGCTCAAGCAATTTCGCCCCGAGATCATCCACTCCCATCATCCCTTCCTGTTGGGAGGAACGGCCTTGCGCGTCGCTGCGGCACGCCGTCTGCCGGTGGTATTCACCTACCATACGATGTACGAGAAATACACCCACTACGCGCCCGGGGATTCGCAAACGATGAAACATTTCGTCGTGGACCTCGTCAGCGGTTATTGCAACCTCTGCGATGCGGTGATCGCGCCGAGCGGAACGGTGGCCGAGCTGCTGCGCGAGCGCGGCGTCGAAACCCCGATTCGGGTGATCCCGACCGGTATCAACCTGCAGCTCTTCGCGGGTGGCGATGGGCGGGCGTTTCGGAGAAAATACGGGATCCCGGCGAGGGCGTTCGTGCTCGGGCACGCCGGGCGCTTGGCCGCGGAAAAGAACCTGGGTTTTCTGGCGGAGGCCGGCATTCGTTTTCTGGAGGGAAACCCGAACGCTTATTGTCTTATCGTCGGCAGCGGACCGGCGAGCGAGGACTTGCAAACCCGCTTTACCCGCGCGGGGTTAGCGGAGCGGCTGATTCTCACGGGGGCACTCGATCAGCGCGATCTCAGCGACGCTTACCAGGCGATGGATGTCTTCGCCTTCGCGTCCCACACGGAAACGCAAGGGATGGTGCTGGCTGAGGCCATGTGCGCCGGTGTGCCGGTCGTCGCCCTCGACGCATCGGGCGTGCGCGAGATGCTGCGCGATGAAGAGAACGGTCGTCTCCTCAAACGCGAAGATCCCGAGTGCTTCGTGGCCGCCCTCGCGTGGGTCTCCACGCTAGGCGCCGAGGCGCGCCAACGATTGCGGAAAGGCGCGCAACGGACGGCCTCCGCCTTCGATATGAGCGGAACCGCGGCGCGGGCGCTTGATCTCTACGCCTCGTTGCGCGCCACCGCGCCCACGCAAAGAATGCGCGATCATACCCTTTGGGACATCGCGTTTCGCCGCCTGCGAGGTGAATGGCGGATCCTGCGCAACGTGGTGCAGGCCGCGGGCGACTCGCTGCGGCCGAGCCTCGTTTGGGAAGTGGGACCGAGGGGCACCGAAGACCCGCGCGCCTGGCCTAGCCAGAATGCCCTCGCCGGTGCGGAAGATCATCCCGGGAAGGGCACCGGGCCGTCGGCGACAGGGGCGGATTTCAAGACGCGGTTGCTGGGATGGCTGTGGGCGTGGCTACTGCGCCTACAGTCCGTGACTTGGAGGAAACGCTATGACGGCCTCGATCGCCTCGACGCGATCTTGGATCAGCATCAGCGGGTCTTGTTTTGCTTCTGGCACGGCAAATACCTCCCTCTTTTCGCACTCATGCGCGGACGCCCGGCCTGTGTATTCACGAGCAAATCCGATCGCGGGGCCATCATCGCCGAGATCTGCCGCCACTTCGGTTACGAGTGCGTGCAGGTTCCCATTCGCGGGCGCAGCCATGCGTTCGAGATCATGCGGCGCGCCTTGGAGCGGCGCCCGAACGGCGGCATCGCCGTCGACGGACCGCTGGGTCCCTATCACCGCGTCAAACGGGGCGCCGTCAAGCTGGCCGCGGAGCTCGGTTACGTGGTGGTCCCCGCGTCCGCGACGGCGCGCCGCAAACGCATCATTAAGCATCGTTGGGACCGCATGGAGATCCCCGCGCTCTTCACGCGTATCGGGCTCGCGATCGGCGAACCGAAGAAGATCCCGTGCAATCTGTCTCCCGAGCAAAGCCAGGAATGGGTGGCCTGGTTGCGGGAGCAGTTGGAGACGCTGGATCGCCGCGCCGAGGAGCTAGCCGGAGTCCCGCGGCAAAGACCCCGCATGCACGCGGAGCGCGGATCGAAGCTCCTATCGGAGCAGGAAGGTTAGCTGCTAAAG
>JBOIDH010000345.1:0-3138 GCA_050740495.1 Gammaproteobacteria bacterium
TAGTATGATATGGGCAAGAGCAAGGTATGAGTCAGGAAGACGGCAAGAAGGTTGAGATTATTCCCCTTGCGCGAAAGAAAATGGCACAGCGAAGGATCCCGGAGTCTTGGGTAGAGGAAACGCTGGTAGCCCCTGAGCAGATCGTTGAAGGGTATGGAGGGCGGCGGGTTGCCCATAAGCGTGTAGCCATGGAGGGGAAAGAACGTCTCTTGCGGGTCGTTTACGAAGAGACAGAGAGCACGCTTGTGGTGGTGACCGCATATCTTACCTCGGACATTGCACGTTACTGGAGGGACACATTATGAAGCTAGAGTACGATCCGGTACATGACCTGCTGAACCTGGAGTTTCTGTCAGGTGTAGCGATTGAAAAGTCGGTCGAGATTGACGGGGTCATTCTGGATTATGCGCAGGATAAGCGGATTGTGGCGATTGAGGTACTGGACGCCAGCAAACGGACGACCCGGGACCCCCTGCATCGTATCGATGTGGCGATTGTCCGAGGCACCGCTGAGCAAGCATAACCTGGCTGGAGCGCAGCAAGCGCAGAATGGCGCGCACGGCGCACCCGACCGACCACGACTTATTCGCCGCAATCGGATGCGTCTAAACCCGCGACCTTTCCTCCGCCCGAATAGCGAGCGTAGCGTGCGCTGTGCGCACGAAACAAAAGCAATAACCACATGACCATTTCTCCGGTGCTTTCATGCCTGCAACTGCGCTTTTCGCCCCTAAAACGTTCCGGTGCTTGGTAAATCGTGCGCATAGCGCACGCTACAATTTCTACCTGGGATGCGCTTGAACCTGATCGGCTTGCCGCCTTTTATGGATCCTAAGACGTTTTGTTGATCCGCAAGCGCGTTTTCACTTTGTCGCACGATTCTCGCATTTCGCTCACGGGGTACCCTTCGATTTTCCCGAAGCCGCAGTGCGCCGGAGCGGTACGCGGGCTGCCAGCGAAATACTGCTGGCGCAAAAAGGTCTCGAGAACGATAATGAATTAATGGCTCTGGCTCGCATGGCGCACCTATACGAGATCACGCCATGGGTTCTTCCGGCAGACCCAGCTGCTCAGCGGCTTGGACAAGAAGTAATGGCTGCTGCCGGTCAGTGCGAACCTGCCAACGTGGTGCCTTGTGTCGAGCGAGCATTTGAGTACTTGGAGCAATGGTATGGACGCCTCCCACCTCAAACCTCAATCGGAGGTGGGAGGCGTCCATACCATTTCTCCCCAAAACAACGCTCCCACGCGGGCGGCTTAACGAGGTCAGCCATCGCTCCCTTGCTCTGCGCTCTGTTTCTACGCCATTTCCGTCCGTTGGTGGACGCGGGACACGTGCATGTCGCGATGCCGCCGCTCTATCGCATCGATATCGGCAAAGAGGTCTTTTACGCCCTCGACGACGAGGAGAAGCAAGGCATACTCGATATCGCCGAATCGTAGCGAGCGCAGTAGATCCTTACGCAACCAAGTTATACAGACCGACTTCGACGAATCTCCCTCAGGGAGAAGGTTAGGATGAGGGGAATCAAATCAAACACATGCGTCGATTATTCCGATCCCCTCACCCCAACCCTCTCCCGGGTGGGAGAGGGAGAAAAGACGATGCCTGTTGCGGAAGGACAGGGACCTTGGAGAGGTAACCCAAATTTTCACGTATGTGTGGTTAGATTTTTTCACAAGCTCTCAGGGCTAAAATCCGCGGCGGATCCATCTCAATACGCCTTATGCCCGAGTCGCTAGAGCTCAACTTCGACAATGTCGAGCGCCGGCCGCTGCACGAGTTCAGCGAGCGCGCCTACCTCGACTATTCCATGTACGTCATTTTGGACCGGGCGCTGCCCCACATCGGGGACGGCTTGAAACCGGTCCAGCGGCGCATTATCTATGCGATGTCGGAGCTTGGGCTGTCGGCCGGTTCCAAGCATAAGAAATCGGCGCGCACCGTGGGGGATGTGTTGGGAAAATTCCATCCCCACGGCGATATGGCCTGCTACGAGGCGATGGTATTGATGGCGCAACCCTTCGCGTACCGTTATCCGTTCATCGACGGGCAGGGCAATTGGGGATCGACGGACAACCCCAAGTCCTTCGCCGCCATGCGCTATACCGAGGCGCGCCTGACCCGCTATGCCGAGGTAGTGCTGAAAGAACTAGGTCTCGGGACCGTCGAGTGGGCCCCGAATTTCGACGGCACCTTGGAGGAACCGCGCTTGCTGCCGGCCAGGCTGCCCAATGTGCTCTTGAACGGCACCACCGGGATCGCGGTCGGCATGGCCACCGACATTCCTCCGCATAACCTCGTTGAGATCACGCAAGCCTGTGTCGAGCTTCTCGATCGGCCGGAGGCCACGATCGCCGATCTGTGTCAGCACGTGCTGGGCCCGGATTTCCCCACCGCGGCCGAGATCGTGACCCCGCGCGAGCAGTTGCGGGAAATCTACGAGAGCGGCGCCGGTACGGTGCGCATGCGGGCCATCTACGAGCCGGAGGACGGCAACATCGTCATCACCGCCCTGCCGTACCAAAGCTCGGGGGAACGCATCCTCGAGCAAATCGCGGGGCAGATGAACGCCAAGAAGCTGCCCATGATCGAGGATCTGCGCGACGAGTCCGATCACGAGGCGCCGGTGCGGCTGGTGCTGGCGCCGCGCTCGAACCGCGTGGATGCCGGCGCCGTGATGGCGCACCTCTTCGCCACCACCGATCTCGAACGCAGCTACCGCGTCAATATAAACGTTATCGGCTTGGACGGCCGCCCGCGGGTCAAGGACCTTAAGACCTTGCTAACGGAGTGGCTGGAATTTCGGACAGCGACGGTGCGCCGGCGCTTGCAGCATCGCTTGAACCAAGTCAACGAGCGTTTGCACATCCTCGAAGGGCTGCTCATCGCCTATCTCAACCTCGATGAGCTCATCGCTATCATTCGCAATGAAGACTCCCCGCGACCTGTGCTGATAGGCCGCTTCGGCCTCACCGAGATCCAGGCGGAGGCGATCTTGGACCTGAAGCTCAGGCATTTGGCAAGACTCGAGGAGCAGAAAATTCGCGCTGAACAGAGCGAGCTTGCCGAGGAACGCAAGGGTCTGGAACAGACCTTGGGATCGAATAGAAGACTCAAGGCGCTGATCCGCGCCG
>JBOIDH010000346.1:0-3136 GCA_050740495.1 Gammaproteobacteria bacterium
ATCATCCTCGGGCGAAGTCCTTTCTCATTACCGAGGCCGTCCGTGGCGAGGGTGGGAAACTCCTGCTGCCCGACGGCTCGGCTTTCATGGACCGTTTCGACGCGCGCGCGGAGCTCGCGCCCCGCGACATCGTTGCGCGCGCGATCGATCACGAGATGAAACGCTTGGGGCTCGACTTTGTCTACCTCGACATCTCGCATAAACCGGCGGATTTCATTCTCGGCCACTTTCCCACTATCGCCGCCCGCTGCCGCGAATACGGCATCGACATCACCCGCGAGCCGATCCCCGTCGTGCCCGCCGCACACTATATGTGCGGCGGGGTGGTCACGGATCGGTACGGGCGTACCGCGGTTCCCGGGCTTTATGCCATCGGTGAAGTCGCTTACACGGGCCTGCATGGGGCCAACCGTATGGCCAGCAATTCCTTGTTGGAATGCCTGGTCATGGCGCGCGCCGCCTCTACGGACATCCGCACGCAACTGGCGGGCGCGCCGCGCGTGCCGCCGGTTCCCGATTGGGATGAAACGCAAGTGACGGACTCCGACGAGGAAGTCGTCGTCGCCCATAATTGGGACGAATTGCGCCGTTTTATGTGGGACTATGTCGGCATCGTGCGCACCACAAAGCGCTTGCAGCGGGCCAGCCGCCGGGTGCAACTCCTGCGCGATGAAATCATCGATTATTACGCTAACTTTCGCGTCACCGTGGACCTCATCGAGCTGCGCAACCTGGTACAGGTCGCCGAGCTTATCATCGAATCGGCGCTGCGGCGCAAGGAGAGCCGCGGCCTTCACTACACCCTGGACTATCCGCTTCCCGATGCGTCCCGCCCGCCCTCACCCACCGTGCTGCGCCGGCCGATGTAGGTAAACTCAGGGGAGGTGTGTGCAACTCATTGCCGAATTAGCGGATGACCGTTGCAACCCAATGATGCTTAAATAAACTGCGGGACCATCCCACCACGACTATAATCTGGGAAAAGCGATAGATGGTCTGCCTATTTTTGTATTGCGCTTTGAGGCTCTACATTGATCGATACTCTGACAAAAATCTATTCGCACGCTCCGATCACTGAAGCGGTGATCGAGCTGCGCGTGGATCCCGAAATGAGCCTGAAGGAACAGGAAAAGGTAGTTCAGCGGCTCAAGAAAGACTATCCGCACTCGCAACACCTCAATGCGTTCAACGTCAACTTCAACGCGAGCCCAACTGGCAGCGGTGTAACGGTGAGCCAGCAACCGCAAGGCTTCCGCTTGACCTCTAACGATCAAGCAGACGTTACGATCATCACGCCGCTAAACATAGCAACCGCCCGTCTCGCACCTTACCTTGGCTGGAATGTTTTTCGTGGCCGAGCTGTCGCTGTGTGGAGTGTATGGAAACGAGTCACCAAGCACCGCTCCGTCGTGCGCGTAGGCATCCGGTTTATCAACCGGATAGATATTCCACTCGACGACCGTAACCAAATACCGATTGAAGACTATTTGACGTTCTATCCGCAAGCCCCGGTGATCGGAACGTTGCCGATGATCAGCTACCTCGCCCAAATCACGCTGCCTACTCACAATCCTTTATGGACAGCGACGCTCACCTCGACAGTCGTGCCGTCCCCGCTACTCAAACACATGTCTCTGTTGCTCGATATTGACGTGTTCCGTACTCAGGAGATTCCGATGAAGGACGATGATTTATGGACGACGATCGATGAGGCCCGCGACATTAAGAACTCCATCTTCCAGCTTTGCGTCACGCCACAATCTGAGAGGCTCTTCAACGAATGAACCTTCAAATAACCCCCTCCATCGGCATTTTACAGCCAACCGCAATGTTTCCGGCCGGCGAGGACTCGGACAGGATAGCCGAGGCCGTGACAAGCTTTCTATCGTTCCGGAGCCCCGGCTCGCTTGGCGAGCAAGTAAGACCCCCCTCAACCAAAACCCTGCCGCTTGAGGAACGCCTCTACGATGCACGTGCCCTTTGCAAGACAAAGACGGCTGCCGTCGCCATGCATCTCGACTTCGAATGGCGTTCTCGGTTTTTTTCTCAGCTTGACAGCCTGATGGACTTCGAAAATTGGGAAAAGGAAGATCTCCCCATTACCGAAGCATCCTTCACCACATTGTTGCGGATGCTTTTACTTATACGGCCAGCACGACGGCCTGGCCTCGGCTCCACGAGCTATGGCAACATCATAGCTGCGTGGACGATGGAGAATGGTCGCCTCACGATAGAGTGCTTGCCTCGTGATGACGTTCGTTGGGTTTTGAGCCGGCATCTCGACGGCGATCGTGAAAGCGCTGCCGGGCAGGTCGCGTTGTCCCGTTTAACTGTAGTGCTCGCACCCTACAATCCCGAACGCTGGTTTGCCGATGGTACGTAAGAAAAACCTACCGCCCGAGGACCACGTTATTCGTTATGTCTCTTGGAACAAGCTTCGCAAAAATGAGAATGATGAGGTAATCGGTATCCTCGGTGAGGCCTTCAAAATGCGAGATTCCGACAAGGCGCTTTCCACGACTTGGCTTGAATACTTCCTGGGTCCTCGCGAGGAGCAGATCACCGCAGCGGTTCGTGCGGTCCGTGCTAGCAAACTCGAGGTCAAACCGAAAAGCGGTTTTGCTATTGGGGGGGTTGGCGCTATTCAAGCCGACTGCGCGGCGCTCAACTACAAGGTTCGCATTTTTCACGAGCCGGAGGACGACAACGAGGCCCACGCGGCAGTGAGAGCGCTACCGCGCGACGATATGGAGCTCTTGGAGCGTCTCGCTACTGGAGCTTGGGCCGACTGGATACTCAACAAAACCGTGCAGCCCTAGCGCCCAAATTTTTTGCTTGGCAGGTGCGGCGTAATTCCCGTCAATTGAGCTACACAGGCAACGGTCACAGATCTACGTTTTCTCGTCCGTCATGCCGGTGAAAACCGGCATCCAGGCGAGCCTTCATGCGCTGTACTGGACCCCGGCTCTGCGTCCTCGGCGCGCCAAGCAGGGCCGCCTTCGGCCCCGGCCAGCTTCGCTGGCGCTCGGGTACTCGCCCCTGGCCCTGGCTTTCGCCGGGGTGACGGTGATATGGGGGTCTCGCTGGTGCTTGCGGGCTGCTCGCAAGAGCAAGCCAGGCAGTGGCTGGACCGAGT
>JBOIDH010000347.1:0-3125 GCA_050740495.1 Gammaproteobacteria bacterium
CAAGCAGTGCCAGCTCGGACACGGAAGCGAGGCAATCCGAAAGGCCGCCGCTGAACGGGCGTTTTCGATAGTAGACCACGCCTTTGCGACCCCGGTGCTCGTCGATTCCGTAGTTTCCCTCGTAGGCGAAAAGAACGATCCCCGGGCCTTGGTAAACATGACTGTAGTCGGCTACATCAATAAGAAGATCCGGCAGTGCGTGGCTCTGGATCCAGCGATGCAATACAGGAATAAACTCGACCAGCCCGAGGGGATCCTGCTCTTCGATAAAAAACTTTACGCCGATCTTGGAGATCTCCATGGCTTAGGAACGCTCCAGCGGAATAGCGGCTTCGCGTGACGCGAAATTACCTTGCTCCAGCAGCCGGCCGTGGCAGGCATAAGCCGCCTCGATAAAGAGCTGAGCTTCTTCTATGAGATAGCGCGCTTGCTCCTGGGTATACTTACGGTCCGTATCCGCATGGCGATTGAAGAGGTATTGCGCGAATTTCCCCCCGGCGTATTGGTCATGAAAAACTTCAGTGTCGCAAAAACGCCGCTTGAATTCGCTCGCGATCGCATCCGGGTTATTTGAAATATCCAGAAATTGGGTGTGGATAAGCGCCTTTGCCGCCTCAAGCATGGCGTTGTAGGCCGTGTTGTCAGCTAACTTGTAATCGCCGCTATCGAAGTGCAACTGCGCTTCAAAGTACTGCCGTTCGGCCGACTGCAGGTCGAATTCGGCCCGTGAGACGACCTCTCCGGCGCATTCCCCGGTACCGATGTCACTCACGGTAAATTCCCGCGGATCGCGCCAGTCGGAGTAATAGCTGCGGTCGCGCTCATAGGGCGGAACGACCGATAGCTCATCGACCAATGCCTTGATCTGCTGCTTGCCGGCACGTTCGATGTACTTGCGAAACGCTTCTCCCGCGTTTCGCTCTTGCAAATATTTGGCGGTGATACGCTCGACAAAATCGGGCACCCGCTTCGAGGGGATCGCCCCGATAGTCAGTCCGTAGGCGCCTGCGTTGTGCTCCCATTCGCCGCCCAAGACCACCCGGAAGTGGGGCACCGTGGTGCCGCCGACCTTCCGGCTTACCCCGTAGAAACCCAAGTCCGCGAGATGATGTTGACCACAGGCATTGAAACAACCGCTGATCTTGATATGCAGAGCATTCACCGCGGCATCGAGACCGGAAGCGATTCCCGCGAGCCGCTGACTCAATTCGCCCGCTAAGCCGCGTGAGGACGCAATGCCGAGCTTGCAGGTATCGGTGCCCGGGCATGCGACCACATCACTCACCGTGCCGGCGCCGGGCGTGCCCAAGCCGATCGCGCACAAACCTTCGTATAGGCCGGGCAAATCCGCCTCGGCGACCCATCGGAGGACGATATTCTGCTCCACCGTCGTGCGCACGTTATCTCCCGAATAGCGCCTGGCGAGATCGGCAAGCCGCCGCATTTGCCAGGACGTAATGTCCCCTATGGGAAGCGTCACCGCCGCGACGGCGTACCCGGTTTGCTTTTGCCGGTAGGCGTTGGATGCGCGCCAGCGCTCGAACGCACTGCCGCGCGGGGCGCCGTTCAGCGGTTGCGGCGCTTTGGCCGGATGTTCGCGGTAATCCGGAATCTCCCGCAGATAGGAGGTCCAGGCCGCATCCTGCGGCAAGGTGCCGCGTTCCGCTAACACCAATTCCCTAAATCGATCGATACCGAGCTTGTCGATCAAGAACTTAATACGCGCCCGGCCGCGGTTTCTCTTTTCACCGAGGCGCGCGAAAACACGCGAGATCGCTTGCGCGAGCGGCAGGATCTCGGTCTCCGGGACGAAGGTGTCGAAAAGCTTCGCCTGGTAGGGCACCGCACCCAATCCTCCCCCCACATACATTTCGAAGCCGCGCTGCCCGGTTCCCGAAGCAATGTGCGCGATAAATCCGAGATCATGCATGTTTACCAGGGCACAGGCGCGTTGCTTACATCCTGAAAACGCCACCTTAAACTTGCGCCCGAAATCTTGAGTGTCCGGGTGACCGAGAAGGAAGCGCGCCGTGGCCTGCGCATAAGGGGTGACATCGAAGGCTTCATCGCGGCAAACCCCCGCCAACGGACACGCGGTGACGTTGCGCACACTGTTCCCGCAGGCCTCGCGCGTGGTGATCCCCACTGCGGCGAGACGCCGCATAAGGTCCGGTGTATCCTCGATGTGCACGAAATGGAGCTGTATGTCCTGGCGTGTAGTAACGTGGCTGATACCGTCCGAATATTCCTCCGCCAAATCCGCGAAAACGTCCATTTGATCCGGGGTTAATCCACCATAGGGAAGCTTGATGCGTTGCATCCCGGGCGCATCCCATAGCGTGTCGGGGCCTTTGGTTAAGGTGTTGTCCGGAAACGCGAGGGTTCGGTGCGCAATACCGTCGTGGCGTTGACCGTTATCGTAGCGCTGCCCATAGACCCCGCATCGCAACCGGGTCTCCGCGAACAGCTTATCTTCGACCTTCCCCTGGCGTTTCAGCTCGATCTGGGTCTCGAAGATGTCGATTTCGCGCCCAAGCCTAGGCGGTATCTTGGCCCCTAGCACCTCTTTCCACGTCATTCGCGCAGTCTTTCCCACTGAAATGATTTCTCGCCGGACATGATATCAAGGATGATGAATTTTATCAGTCAACTCCTTGGATTGCTCAGAGCTTGTGAAAAATCGTCGCGAGCGGAAACCAGAAACCAGATCACAGTGGTTTAGCGGAGCAGGGCGAAGCGGTCGTTCCGGAAAGACCACAGGCCGATGGGAAGCTAAGGGCTTACCTTGGAGACCTGGCCTATCGATGGATTGAAAGTTCTCAATAAGTTCTCTACTCTTTACCTGCCCCTGGACGCCGGACGAGACTTCCCCGCTTTCGACGCCTGGATTACCCGGGTCTTCCGAGGGGTAGCAAAGGATCGGCTGTCAATACCGACGGCCGTCAAGGAATGGCAGGAGTTCAAGGACGATGGCCAAAGAGGCTCAGCCGGCGCCAGCGGGAAAGCCAGACACAGAGACGTTGCCCGCTTGGCGCCCCGAGGATGGAAGGCGCATCCACTACGAGCGGCGGCGTCCCGAAGACACCACCCTCTATACGCTGGTACAAGACCACCTCGAGACCTTC
>JBOIDH010000348.1:0-3115 GCA_050740495.1 Gammaproteobacteria bacterium
CGGCTGAACATATTAAACGGGCCCGTTGCCGGCAAGCAGATCGAGCTCATCAAGGCCTCGATTACCTTGGGTAAGCCCGGCGTGCAAGTTGCCGTGATATCACGGCGGCCACAAGGCTATTACATTACGCATATCGAGGGCGGGACCGCCGAACAACCGATCTATCCGGTTATCAACGGGCAACCGATTGGGGCGCGGAGTCATCAGCTCAAAGATCGTGATGTTATTGAATTGGCTGGCATAAAAATGGAGTTTCTCGCAGTTTAAGCCACCTCATCGAGCCGTCGGATGCTCGATATGGCAAGCGGGCGAGTTACCGCTGCCGGTTTCTTAAGCACTCCAGATAGCGCCGCTCATCGGGAAGTGCGTGAGTGCGTTGTGCTTGCCATAAGGCCTCGATCAGGCAATCCATCATTTCGTGTTGGGCATCGTGATAGTCGGGCCAACGCCTTCGCAGTTCGGTATAAATACGTGCAATACCGGCAGGCCGATCCGCCAGCAGCTGCTCCTCGATCGCCACGTGCATAGCCATATGCAGGAAAGGATTGGTCTCGCCGACCTCGGGGGTGTAGCGTCTCGATAGAGCCTGCTCTCGGTCCCGTAATAATGCGTGGTATTCGGGGTGAGCGAGGACCACCTTTAAAATCAGGGTCTCGATCGGCTGTAAGGCATCGCCCGCTGGGTGTTTACTCCATACATCTATAAAATGCTTCCTTGCCGACGGTTGATCTTGCACCAGCATAGCTAAACCCGACCTATCTCCGCCTTCTCTTTCCACTCGCAGAGATCACGGATGATGCATTCGCCGCAGCGCGGTTTTCGCGCCTGACAGACGTAGCGCCCATGCAAGATTAACCAGTGATGCGCGTCTTGCCTAAATCGCTTCGGTACCGCAGCCATGAGCGCCGCTTCCACTAGGGCAGGAGTTTTACCCGGGGCTAGTCCGGTGCGGTTTGCGACTCTAAAAATATGCGTATCCACCGCGATCGTGGGTTCTCCGAAGGCAGTATTCAAAATTACATTGGCCGTCTTGCGTCCGACGCCGGGCAATTGTTCTAATGCCACTCGGTCATGGGGCACCTGTCCGCCGTGCTTATCGCAAAGGATCCCGCAGGTATTGATGATATTTTTAGCCTTAGCATTATAAAGCCCAATAGTTTTGATGTACGATTGCAGACCCTCCTCCCCGAGACCTAGGATGGCCGCGGGTTCATTGGCGACCTGGAACAGTCGTCGCGTCACTTTGTTGACGCTAACATCGGTCGCCTGGGCCGAAAGGATCACAGCCACCAGCAGCTCGAATGGCGTTCGATACTCAAGCTCGGTGGCCGGATGAGGTCTCTGTGCTTGGAGGCGATCGAAGACCTGGGCACGTTGGTAGCGGTTCAATGAGAGACCAGTCCCTAATGCTACGAATATGACAGTCGCGGATCACAGCATGCCTGCAAAACCCTTGGTGTTAAAGAAGGGTGAAGATCGGCGCCTGCGCGCCGGTCATCTCTGGGTCTACAGCAATGAGGTGGATACGCATACGACGCCTTTGCACGCGCTTTCCCCCGGCGACAGCGTCACGGTGCTCACCAGCAGCGGTAAAGCCATGGGGACGGGGTACGTGAATCCGCATTCGCTGATCTGCGCGCGCCTGTTAGATCGCGACCGCCCTTGGTCGGCGGCGCTGTGCAGCGAGCGCCTGAAGCGCGCGCTGGCCTTGCGCGAGCGCCTGTTCGACGAACCCTATTATCGCCTCGTGTACGCGGACACGGACGGTCTCCCTGGCCTCGTGGTCGATCGCTACGGTGATCTCTTGGTGGCGCAATTCAACACAGCCGGGATGGAAAAGCGCCTGAGTGATGTCATCGGTGCGTTGCGGGAGGTCCTCGATCCGAAGGCGATCCTGCTGCGCAATGATTCCCCGAGCCGCCTCCTCGAAGGTCTCGACTTGTACGTTGAAGCGGCGTTTGGTCAGGTGCCCGAGGAGATTTGCCTCACCGAGCATGGCGTCCGGTTCTTTGTCCCCGTGCTTAGCGCACAGAAAACCGGTTGGTATTACGATCAGCGCGCTAACCGCGCGCGGATGTTACGCTATGTCAAAGGCGTGCGCGTCCTCGATGTGTTTAGCTACTTAGGGGCATGGGCCGTCCAGGCGGCATCCGCCGGTGCCCTTTCCGTGCAATCCATCGAGTCTTCAGTCGATGCGCTGCGCTATATCGAACGCAATGCGCGGGAAAATGACGTACGGGTTGCGGCTGTGCATGGCGAGGCCTTCGCGACGCTCAAGGCCTTGCAGACCGCGGCGGAAAGCTATGATGTGGTGATTTTGGATCCGCCGGCCTTTATCAAGAAGAAAAAAGATTTAGCCGCGGGGCTTTTGGCTTACCAGCGTCTCAACCAGTCGGCGCTCGGGCTCGTTCGGCACGGCGGGATCTTGATGACCGCCTCCTGCTCCTATCACCTCACGTACGAGGGCTTCGTGGATGTGTTGCGCCGCGCGTCGCTACGGGCCGGGCGGGAGATACAACTGTTGGAGCAAGGGCACCAATCGCCGGATCATCCCATTCACCCCGCAATCCCCGAGACCAATTATCTCAAGGCGGCGATTTGCAGGGTGCTCTGACACCGTCTGGGTTCGAGCCGAAGGGAGCCATACGACTTGGTTAAGCACACATTAAGCGCCGAGCAGCCGCACCGTAGCGCACGTGTCATCGAGGAGCTTTGTATCGGCTGTACGAAGTGTATACAAGCGTGCCCGGTGGATGCCATCCTCGGGGCGGCAAAGCACATGCACACCGTGCTTCAGGATCTCTGCACGGGCTGTGAATTATGCCTACCGCCCTGCCCCATGGATTGCATCGAAATGATCCCCTCCGGCCTCAATTGGGATCAAACACACGCGGACGCCGCCCGCGCACGCTTCGAGGTGCGCACTGGGCGGCTCGCAAACCCAAGCGAGAATGCACCCGCCGTCCAAGCCGATCCCACGGCACGGCTCGCCGAGATCGAGCGTGATCCGCTTCGCCGCAAGGCCGAGATCGCCGCGGTGATCGCCAGGACGCGCAAGCACCGAAGTCTGTAATTTGTGTGATGCCGCCAGTGCGTAAGCGGAACGCAGCCTGGC
>JBOIDH010000349.1:0-3099 GCA_050740495.1 Gammaproteobacteria bacterium
GCGCCGCCATGGTCAGGGAGCGTTTGCTTACCGCCGCTTCGGTCCAGGAATAGAACGCCGCCTGCGGTTCCTCGAGCAGCCTGACTTCCTCCGGATACCCGGCCAGGCACGCGGCCCGGCGCGTCAAGGCCTGTGCCCCTTCATCGAAAGACGCCGGCACCGTGATGGTGATACGCTGCCTGTTAAACGCGCAGTCTTCATCGGCGAACGCTATATCCCACGCCATTTTCAGATATGCGAGGTAGGATGCGCTCGCCTCCACCGGTGACAGTTTTTCGTGCTCCGGGACTTCCTCCGAGCCAAACGGCAGGATCTTAGCCTCGCGGTCGATACCACGGTGCGCGAGCCAGGATTTCGCCGAATGAATCACTCGCCCCGGCGTCGCGCTCATCTGCGCGTGGGCGTAGGCGCCCACGATGGCGCCGGATCCTGCTTGCTCCGAAGCATCCAGCCCGGCAGATTCGGCCTCGGTCACGAAATAATAGAACGACGGCAACAGCAAACCGCGCCCAACGGTAGTCAAGGATTGGCGTTGCGGGATCGGCAATACCTGGGAAGGTGAGTTTTTTACCCTCAGATCGACATAGGACAGCACACAGTTGGTGGTCCCAAGGTCGATGCCGATGGAAAAACGCGGGCGTGTTACTCTTGCGGACGTAAATTGAACTCCAGTTTCCACTTACGATCGGAATGGCGGTGACACATCCAAAGCTCCAGGGTCCCGACTTCGGTCACGATCGGTCTCAGCGTTACCGGCACCACCTGCTGCGCTTCGCCCGCGACCGGCGGTAGCGCGATGGTGAGGCTCGAGGTCTCTTCCAGGGTCTTGTCCGCGTTCTCGACCTTCGTCCCGATCCGGTCGCCGGCGCGCACCGCCGAGCTGAAGAACCGGAATTCGACCGGCTCCCCGGTAACCAAACCGAACTCGGCGCCGGTAAGATCCCATTCGGTCCCTTCTTCGCTCCCCTGCGGGACAATACAGATCGCCTTCACGGGTGGCGTATAACCGGGCACCGCGGGCATGGGACTCTCCAGACCGATGTAATACGAACGCGACGTACCGGCCCGGATCTTGATCCCCCGTCCGGTGAGCTGCGCGGCCCCGTAGTACGCGGCGCCCAAGGCGACCGCCGTGTCGCGGCCCACCCCCTTGATCTCTTTCAGCGAGGCACCCGGTTCCAGCCACGAGCCGAGCACCTCCAACATCCTCTCGCGCAGGACCTCGGCGTGGAAGACGCCGCCGTTGAAAAGCACCGCGCTCGGCCGTAGGATGGGGGCATCGCCGCTTTGCGCCCAGTCACCCAGCAATTGCGACAGGGCCGGATCGGAGCGCACGTTCTCGCGTGCGCGTATCAGAAACCTCGCCAGGTGCTTGCTGAAGGCGGGCTCGGTCGCGTAATCCAAACCGAATTCCTGCAATCCCACGGACTTTCTTGCCTTGGGAAGCTCGGTCACCGCCGTCCTCGGGAAATAACCATCAATGATCAAGGCCAGCGCCTTAGCGCGCGACAGTGTGGTCGGGAGGGTTTTGGCGAAGAGACTCGCGCCACGCGTCGGCACCGCGATCGGGATCTCCGCAATCGCGGCGTCACTCAGGAGCCGCTCCTTGGCGGCGCGCGCGGCGTGGACCAAGGAGAGGAACTGCCAGTGATCGATCTCGTGACCTTCGGCGGAGATCTGGTCTTTTAGCGCATACGCCAACGCCAGGTCCATGTTATCGCCCCCGAGCAAGATGTGCTCCCCGACCGCAATCCGGTGCAGCTCGAGCGCCTGCGACAGTCCGGCCTCGGCCGCGGCGACCGCGATCAGGGTAAAATCCGCCGTACCGCCTCCAACGTCGCAGACCAAGACCAAATCCCCCGCGCGCACCTCCGAGGACCAGTGTTCCGCCGTCTGCCGCGCTTCGGACCCCGCGATCCAGGCGTAGCACGCAGCCTGGGGCTCCTCCAGCAGCGTCACGTTCCCGAGACCCGCCTCCCTGGCTGCCTGGTGAGTCAGCTCTCGCGCCACCTCATCGAAGGAGGCCGGCACGGTAAGTACGATCATGCAGTCGCCGAGCGATGCCGTCTCGGCGCGCGTCACTAGCGCTTGCTCCAGCGCCTGGCGCAGGTGCTCAAGGTAGCGCCTCGAAGCCTCGAAGGGAGACAGCTTCCCTTCCTCGAGCTTCGATTTCCACGGCAGTATCGGCGCGTAACGATCCACCTGCGGATTGCAGAGCCAGGACTTTGCCGAGCTTACCAAGCGATCCGGAGCCAAGGCGCCGCGCTCGCGTGCAAAGGCGCCGATGACAGCGGCCTCATCCGGGTTCCACGGCAGCGCCAGGCTTCCTGGCGCGAACTCGTTCTCGATCGATAAATACAGCGCCGATGGCAGCAAGGGTCTTTCGCCGATCACACTGGGACCCAAGACTTGCGCGATGTTGATGGTCGCCGGGTAACCGCCATCGACATCGCAGATAGAAACACACGAGTTCGAGGTACCCAGATCGATGCCGACGCTGTATTTCATAATTAAACTTAAAAACGAGTAGCCAAGCTATGCGGACGAGATCCGCCTAGAATGCGCGCGGGTTGGTTGCGGCAGGGCAAGCGCGAACGGCGAGCCCCTCCTGGCATGATTCAACGAACTTCGACTTCTACCGGCGTGATAATGTTCGGCGCCGAAGGATCGACCGGCGTCGCGTAGCGGGGCAGGGAGAGCTTTGCCGTCATCCATCCTCGATGGAGCACGACGCCGTGAAATGGCGGAGCGCCGGTGACTTTACCGACCAGCCGATAGTGATGGGGATCCGCACCCTTATCGATCGTCAATTTCTCCCCCTCCTTACCGCCGTGCACCGGCGAGATTTCAAAATACTCGCGGATGACCGCCGCGCAGCCCTGGTGCACAACACGGGAGGCCGCCGCGACCTGCGTGTCGTTGAAGGGTGTGACGTCTTCCATCACGAAGTCTATAAATCGCCCTTTTTCCTGTAACAGCGAGAGGAACGCCAGCACCTCGCCGTAGCCTGCGCCCTCCTTGATGCTCGGGGGCCGCGGCGCCTTGATGGGTTGGGGCGTCTCGGAGCTACCCACAAATTCGCCACGCTGCTTCCGGACC
>JBOIDH010000350.1:0-3097 GCA_050740495.1 Gammaproteobacteria bacterium
CCGCGAGGTGTCAATCGTGATCCAGCGGCGGCCCCATTGCTCCGCGACGTATGCAGTGGTGCCGGAACCGCAGGTCGGGTCGAGCACGAGGTCGCCGGGATCGGTGGCCATGAGAAGGCAGCGTTCGATGACGCGTTCTGAGGTCTGAACCACATAATTCTTTTCCTCCGACCGGCTGGAAAACTTCGTGTCACCCCAGTAATTACTTCTTCTCGCGACAGGGTAGTCGTCGAAGAATCGAACGTAGCTCAGCATCTTGCCTCGTAGCTCAATTCGTCCACCTCGAATGAGGCGAGCCATTCCCTCTTGGCCGGTCTTCCAGTATCCGGTAATCGGCCTAATCTCGCGCCCTTCAAATGGCACAGGAAAGTCTCCGGGTGGGCGCTGAGACACGATGTTGTCTTGGCGATAGAGCCGAACTTGCTGGCTCATCTTCTCCCAGTTTGTGGGGTCATCGGCTTCAATGATGTGAAGCTCACCACGATCATCACGATAGCGGCGGTATTCACGCTGGATGCTTTCGTCTCCGCCTTTGTTCCGAAGAAGCTCACGGTATTTGAGCGTGGTTTTGCTCTTTGCATACAGGAGAACAAAATCACAGGTGCTCGAAACGTAGTCGGTGGTTTGTGCGCTAGTTTTATCGACAATGATCTCTGAGACAAAATTTGCGTCTCCAAAAACCTCATCCATCACCGCACGGACGCGATGCACATTTTCATCGCCGATCTGGACGAAGATGGAGCCGGAGTCGGTGAGCAGGTCGCGGGCGACGGTGAGCCGGTCCCGCAGGTAGGTGAGGTAGCTGTGGATGCCGTCGCGCCAGGTGTCGCGAAACGCCTTCACCTGCTCCGGCTCACGGGTGATGTGATCGGCCTTGCCGTCCTTCACGTCGCGGCTGGTGGTGGACCACTGGAAGTTGCTGTTGAACTTGATACCGTAAGGCGGGTCGAGGTAGATGCATTGCACCTTGCCGCGCAGTCCTTCGCGCTCGGCGAGGCTCGCCATGACTTGTAGACTGTCACCGAGAATCATGCGGTTCGACCAATTCTGGTCGTGCTGGTAGAACTCGGTTTTGTCCACGCCCTCGGGGATGCCGTTGAAATCGCCGAAGAGGTCGAACTGCGCGCCGACTTCTTGCGCGCGCTGCTCGCGAGTCTGCTTGAGCAGGTCGTCGATGAGCACCTTGGGGTGCACCTTCTCCTGGATGTAGAGCGGCGGGGCGTGGACGACGAGGTCGCTCCAATCCTGGTCGTCCTTGCCGCGCCAGACGAGCTGCGGATCGAGGTCGCGGTTGCGCCGCTCTTTTGCATCGTCGAGCCCGGCGGCGCCGCGCTCATAAGCCACACGGACGGGGCTTTGCTCGTGCTTCTGCATCACCGACTGATATTCGGCAGTCGGGATGTTTTTACGCGTGGCCTCGTCGTGCTTGAGCGACTCGACCGTTTTAATGGTGGTTGGCTTTTTCGCCATGGCTATGCCTTTTGTTTCGCATGTCTAGCTCAGTTTCTTCCTGATCCATGCCGGGCGCCGGCGGCAATCGAGGACGGCATAGACGAGCGCTGTCTCGTTCTCAACCCGGTAGTAAACGGCGAAGGGAAATCGCTTTGATAACAGGCGATGGTATTTTCCGAAGTGTATGGAATGTATGCCCGCACTGATCATCAGGGAATCGATATCGGAATAAAGCGAGTCAAGGAAATAGGCGCCAACCCCCTCGGCCTGACTTTCATAGAACCGGTAACCGTCGATCAAGTCCTGACTGGCCGAGGCGAGTATTTTGATTTTCATGAAATCTTGTTTTGGATATTCCTCTTAGCGGCATCCCAATTTTCGAATTCATCGTCCCCGCGCTTATGCATCGCATCTCGTTCCGCTAACACATCTTCATGCCAGGACGGGGACGACACCCCGCCCGCCTTACGGCACAGATCATCCCAAAGCGATTCCATTGCCTGAATCTTCTCTTCCACGGACATTTTGTCCAACGGTATCGTGTTCGCCATGATGCCTCCTGATACGTATCGCTGCTATTTGATTGACTAGATTACTCCGGGCCGACCCGACCGGTATACGTTTCGATCATCTTACTGAACTCGGCTTCGATTTTCGCTTTGAATTCGGCCTCGATCTGATAGACTTCGGTAAACTCGCCAAAAGCCCAGCGGCCATGTGTCCCGAGATGATTGACGCCGGGCACCCAGTAAGTCTCCATGGTGGCTTTCTTTTCCTTGGCGTCCTCGCGCCGGTAACCCTTGATCTCGACGATCAGGTGCAGAAGATCCTTGTCGCTGTGCCCGTCATCCACCAGCACGATGAAGTCGGGCAGATACTTGCGCGACTCCGAGCCGTAGCGATAGGGTACCTCAAGACCGAGGTTGTGGTTCTTGACGTAGGCCCGCACGCGCGGGTGCGCCTCCGCTACGCGGCAGAACTCGCCTTCCCAATCGCTGTCGAGAACGACCCAGTTGATGTGGCACCGGCGGGCGTCCGTTTCCCAGCGGAGGGTCTTCGAGGTGTTGAAACGGACATGCGCGGTGGAGCCGGTAGGGTTATAGGGATCGAGCACGGCCTTGATCGGTCGCTCTCCCACAAACTTGCGCGTGATGCCGGTGGTAATGCGGTTACAAGCTATGTCGGCTAGCTCCTGATACATGAGCAATGCGGGATAGGTGCCGCCCTTGCACACGAGGTAGCCGTCGAGCCATTGCTTGGTGATGCGTTTCAACTGGCCGAAGAGGTGAAGCTTAGGCGCTTCGCCGGGGTCGCGCCATTTGGTGTAGAGCAGGCGCTGGGTGACGTGAAAAAGCAGCGTGGAAGGCCGCATGTCTCCCAAGTGTTCCAGACTGAGATCGACGGATTCGCCGATGATCCCGGCGTTCTTGGTGATGGACGGGCCCACCAGATCGGGGGTCAGCTCCAGGACAGAGTCGTCGTTGAACTCGGCGGTCAGGCGTTCTTCGGGCAATTCGACGCGATAGCCTTCGACACGCGGAAAGCGGAGCTCGAGCGCATCGCGCTCGGGCCGCAAAGCTTTAACTTGGATGGTCTCCCGCGGCTGCTGTGGCGGCGCGACCACCGGCTTGGCGGTGAAATCGAA
>JBOIDH010000351.1:0-3081 GCA_050740495.1 Gammaproteobacteria bacterium
TTCGGGACTCGCAAGTCCCAGAAACCGCGCGATGAGATCGTGATGCTCGCGTGACGCGCGAAGACGCGGGGAGCGGCCCATGGACGGCCGCGCTTTGAGGAGCGAGGAAAGCAGATGGGCTGCGCGGTAACTTTGCAGAGCTTCCTTTACTCTCGCGCCTTGGCGTAGGATTGATGAAGGTAGGTGACGATTCCCGGTACCTCGCCCGGGGGGATGATCGCCCCCATCACGCCGATCATTTTATTCACGCTCTTTTCCCAGCCCGCGGCGTCCAGGATGCCGCCGTTCATCTCGATGTAATCGAGGCTGTGACAGCTCCGGCAATGAGTCTCGATGAGCCTCTTTCCCGGAGCGTCTTGCAGCTTAATAGTATTCTCCTCGGCGAGCGCTACCGGCGAAGCGTCTTTACCACAGTGCGCCGTCGGCCAGGAGGCGCGCAAAACGCTCGAAGGGCATGACTTCTATACCCTCCTCCGTGCGTAGCACCGGTCCCTTGGGGTACACGAGCAGTCGGCGTCGGAGCCCTTTCATACCGGCCACCGCGCGCAGACCTCGGCACCACTGTTCCGCGAATGTGGCCCCGGACTTGATCTCGATGCCCACGAGCCCCGAGCCACGAACCAGCAGGAAATCGACCTCGGTTCCCGATCCACTGGGTGCCCAGTAGAACATTTCATCACAGATATTCCGGTAATCCCGATAGGCCCGGATCAACTGTGCCACCAACCCCTCGAACAGCGCGCCCCGCTCCTCGGGCGTCACGCGGCCGGACATACGCTTCATGGCACGGACCATCCCGGGGTCGCACCAATACCATTTCGGCAGCTTGCGTTCGCGTACCCTGAGCTTTGCTTCGAACGCCGGAAGCCGGAAGCACAGCAGCGTTTCTTCCAGGATCTCGAGGTAGCCGGCCACCGTGGTTCGCGCGACGCCGGCCTCCCGGGCGATGTTGGTCGCGTTGATGGTCTGCGCGTGGAAGAGCGCGCAGAGCGGCAGGAAACGGGCGAATCCCGGCAGGTTTCTCACCAGGGCCTCACCTTGGATCTCTTCTTTGAGATAGAGCTGCGCATACGCGGAAAGCGTGTCTTCCTTGGCTGGCGAAGCCCACACGATCGGCAGGAGCCCATAGCGGAGCGCGTCATCGAGGTCGAAACGCTCACCCAACTCCTCGGGCACGAAGGCGTGCATGAAGCGCCGTAGCGCACGCCCCGCAAGCAGATTGACGCCGCGCTGTTTCAGCTTGCGGGCGCTCGACCCGCACAGTACGAAATTGAGGCGTCGCTCCTCGATGAAGCGGTGGACTTCGTTCAGGAGCCCCGGCAATCGCTGCACCTCGTCGACGATCACCCATCGGTCGGGTTCGACCCCCCGAACCTCGGCGGCGAAGAGTCCCGGATTTGCCAAGAGCCGCTGGTAGGTGTCCTCGGCGAGGAGGTCGAAGCGGTGCGCATCGGGGAAGGTGGTACGCAGCCAGGTACTCTTACCGGTGCCGCGGGGCCCCAGTAGAAAGAAACTCTGGTCCGGCCTGGAGACGATCCTGGAGAGCGTCATCGGTCTAGCATGTCGTCATTTTACATAGCAATCTGACGGCAATATAGACAGTGATCACGAAATGTCAACCCGAACGGCGGCACCGCCCTGTGCCTGGCTTTCTTGACTTCGATCGAGCTTGAGACCCGGGACCGCGAACGATCCCTACCCGGTCGAGACGCCCGGGAAGGGCGCTCGGATCAGTCGGGGGAAAGACACGCAGGCCACTGACATCGGTGGCGGTAGACATGCTTTTCCCGGCGCCTCAGTGGAATTTATGGACGGCATCGCGTTTTTCGAGCGTATACTCGATCATCGAAAACGCGTGGGCATCCCCTTCCCAACTTAGGAAAGACGCGACTCCGCAAGCCAGCGTAGCCCGGATGCAGCGAAGCGGAATCCGGGGAGGGCGCTCCCGGTACGCGATGCTGTTGAATTGCGCCGTCATACCGGCAGGGATTGCCGGTATCCAGTCGACAAGGACGTTACTCCGCAAGTCGTCCCGAGCGTCTGGGTTCCGGCAATCCCCCGGATCGAGTCCGGGGCAGGCTCTGCCGGAACGACGAGCTAAAAGCTTAATTCAACAGTGCGCCAAACAAGGCCGTAAACGGTGGGCGGTGCCCACCCTACCTGACTTTGGCTAGGGAGTTACTCCCTTTTCCGCATAATGCCGAGCTTTTTCATGCGCCATTCCAGGGTCGTCGGCTTGACCCCGAGGATCTCCGCCGCACCCCCCTTGCCGCTCACACGCCAACCGGTCTCTTCGCAGACCTTGAGGATATGCGCCGATTCGAGCTCCTCCAGGCTCGCGAGCCGGGGGGAGGTGGGGCTCGCGCACGCCTCATGGAACCAATCGCCGAGCGCGAGTCGGCTCTCCTGGGTGAGGATGACCGCACGCTCGATCACGTGTTACAGCCCCCGCACATTGCCCGGCCAGGGATAGGCCTTGATCTGGGTGATCATCCCATCCGGCACCGTTTCGATCTTTTTGCCATATTTCGCCGCGTAACGCCGTACGAAATACTCGACCAGAGGCACGATATCCTCCTCCCGTTCGCGCTGTATAGACCGGAGTCAAGGGTAACAGGTGTTCGGGGACATGGGTAACACGTCGATGACAGCCCTGGCTCCGGTTCTTTAGACAGAATTTCTTGAAACGATAAGTGATAGAACTCGGCCTGGGAAATCGGTTGAAGCAACGGTTTGGGGGTACCCGAGGGTAGGGGTCGCCCCGTTGCGTTGCTCCTGGACGTTTATACGCGGTCGGTTTTTCACCGGCAATGACCAAAACCTCCAATTCGCTCGAAATCGGGTCTTCATCGGGCTCACGCCGAAGCCGTCTGTGCCGCCAGCAACGTCCGGAAGCCAGCTCTGACTATTCATAAGGATGATGCAAATCGATTTCAGTGATTTTATGTTGACAAAAATAGACCGCCAGGTGCCCCTCCTCGGTGGTGGGTCTCAGAGCGACTGGGTAACCGCGCAGAGCTTTGGCGATCCGAAACACATGACCGCGATAGAAAAGCTCCCCTTTGGCTTGGACCTTACGGA
>JBOIDH010000352.1:0-3064 GCA_050740495.1 Gammaproteobacteria bacterium
CGTAAGCTCGTCCATATCTGCTTTGGAGTGCTAAAACATCAACGACCTTACCAACCACAATCCGTTTAAATACCCTTGACAACAAAGACGGTATCTACATCTAAGTCGTAGCGAGCGAGGGCGTGTGAGTTTATAGCCCTCAGCCCCTTGCAGTCGAGCGCTTGAATCCGCACACTGTACCGGAGCCGGTGGCCCATTCAAGTCGGTCATAACATGAAAAAAACCCAGCGCTCGATCGGCCTGACCCCGCTGGATAGTCTCCTGGCATTCGTCCCGATCGCCATCGCTCTGCGGTGGCTGCAAACCGATCCCTTGTGGGTTTTTATCAGCTCCTGTCTGGCCATCGTCCCGCTCGCGGGTTGGATGGGCAAGGCTACGGAACACTTGGCAGAACGCATGGGAGAAGGGATAGGCGGGCTTCTCAATGCGAGCTTCGGCAACGCCGCCGAGCTAATCATTGCCTTCTTCGCTCTACGGGCCGGTCTCCATGACGTGGTCAAGGCCTCCATCACCGGCTCGATCATCGGCAACATCCTCCTGGTGTTGGGGCTAAGCATGATCGCGGGCGGTGTGCGCTTTCCGATCCAAACGTTCAACCGCACCGCCGCGTCGATGGGCGCGAGTCTCTTGCTTTTGAGCGCCATCGGCCTCGTCATCCCGGCGATCTTTCACCTCTTCGCGGCCGAGGCCGGCGCCGAGGTGGAACGCGGGCTGAGCTTGGAGATCGCGATCGTTTTGTTCGTCACCTACGGGCTGAGCCTGGTGTTCTCGCTCCACACCCACCGGCATCTTTATGCCGGGGCCGCGGGCGAAGAGATCAACGCGAGCGGGGCCGGCGCGCATTGGGGGCGAGGCCGCGCGATCACGGTGCTGCTCTCCTCCTCCGTGCTGGTCGCCGTCATGGCCGAGATCCTGGTCCATAGCGTCGAACACGCCGCCCGGACCTTGGGCATGACCGAGGTGTTCGTGGGCGTGATCCTGGTGGCCATCATCGGCAACGCCGCCGAGCACAGCACGGCGGTCGTCGTGGCGATGAAGGGGAAGATGGACCTCGCCATCAACATCGCGGTGGGATCGAGCCTGCAGATTGCGCTTTTCGTGGCCCCGGTGCTGCTCTTCGTCAGTTATGCCTTCGGCGCCCCGATGGATCTGGTCTTCACGCCCTTCGAGGTCATCGCGATCGTGCTCGCCGTCCTGGTGGTCAGCCGCATCGCCGACGACGGCGAGTGCAATTGGATGGAAGGCGTACAGCTCTTGGCGGTCTATTTGATCCTCGGCATTGCCTTCTATTTCTTACCCCAATAGAAGTGCGCGTGCCCCATCGATTGAAACGTTTCATTTTGCGGCGCTCGCCGAAAGCCGGGCTGCCCCCTGGCACCTTGGTGCACATCGGAGAGCGCACCAGGGAAGTCACGCGCATCTCGATCCTCGATTTCGATGACGGCGCGCTGCGCGAACAGGAGGCGCAGGCGTCCTCCGAGTGCCGCGCATACAAGGACTCGCCGAGCACCAGTTGGATCAACGTCGATAGCGTCCACGACGTCGAGCTGTTACGGGAATTCGGCCAGGATTTCGGCCTCCATCCGCTGGTCCTCGAAGACATCGTCAACACCGACCAGCGCCCTAAGCTCGAAGATTACGGCGAGTACCTCTATATCGTGGTCAAGATGCTGTCATACAAAGGCGAGACGCTTACCGTCGAACAGGTGAGCTTAGTATTAGGCGCCTCCTGGGTGCTCTCCTTTCAAGAACAAGGGAAGCCTGGCGATGTCTTCGATCCGATCCGTACACGCATCCGGAACGCGGCCGGAAAGATCCGGAAGCGCGGCGCCGATTTCCTAGCCTATAGCCTCATCGACGCCATCGTCGACAACTATTTCGTGATCCTGGAGCGCGTCGGGGACCGGATTGAGGCGCTTGAAGACGAGCTGTTGGCGAATCCGAGCCAGGTAACCCTCACCGCGATTCACCATCTACGGCGGGAGATGATCTTCCTGCGCCGATCGGTGTGGCCGCTGCGCGAAATGTTGAGCGCCTTGCAACGCGGGGAATCCCAACTGGTACAGCCGGGCACCCAGGTGTATTTAAGGGACGTCTACGACCACACCATTCAGGTGATCGATACCATCGAGAACCTGAGAGACGTGCTGCAAGGAATGCTCGATATCTATCTTTCGAGCCTGAGCCAACGCATGAACGAGGTTATGAAGGTGTTGACCATCATTGCCACGGTCTTTATTCCCTTGACCTTTATCGTCGGCGTCTATGGAATGAATTTCGAATATTTCCCCGAGCTAAAATGGCGCTGGGGTTACCCCGCATTGTGGGGCATTATGATCGGTATCGTCGCCCTGATGCTGGTCTTCTTCAAACGCAAGAAATGGCTATAAAACTGATGAATAACGACCCGCAAATCCCTTCGCTTCCGCTCCGGCTCGGCGCCGGCGGGCTGGTGCCGTTTATCGTCCTTGCGGGCAGTTTGTGGGCGGCGCCTCTCGACTACCGGCCGCTGCTTCTCGGTTGGCTCAGCACCTATGCCGCCGTGATCTTGAGTTTTATCGGCGCGCTGCACTGGGGCATCGCGATGGTCCACCGCAATATGACTGATGGCGATCGGGCGCTCTTCATGACCTGGAGCGTGGTGCCGGCAATCGCCGCTTGGGTGGCGCTATTGCTCCCGGAAACCACCCGCTTCATGGTACTCGCGGCAGCCTTCGCGGTTAACTACGCGGTGGACCGCGAGCTCGTGCGTCGCTATTCGATCACGCCCTGGTTTCTTAGGCTCCGCGGCGGGCTAACCGCGGTCGTCGTGCCGTGCTTGTTGCTGGCGGCATTGCGTGCGTTTCTCCCATGAAAGTTTGTGAAAAAACCTACTGCGCTCGGGATCTCGCGTTTGCATCCTCGGCGCGCCAAACAGGGCCATTCCCTGGCCCTGGCTTTCCGGCGGTGCTCGGAATCCTCATGTATTTCAACATACACTCCGGTTCCTGTGCTCCGGCGGAACACGATCTCCCTTCGCTCGCGACGGTTTTTTCACAAACTCTGAGCGCTCAAGACGTCATCG
>JBOIDH010000353.1:0-3057 GCA_050740495.1 Gammaproteobacteria bacterium
ATCGTGGACCCCGCGACGGCGCTTTTCGGCATCGATCATCCCGCCATGGCGCCGGTAACGAGCTATGGCCCCGAGACCCCTGTCGCGGGCTCCAGGTTTATCACGGTGTTTCCCTACGCCCGCGCCCTCAAGCTAAATCCCAAGAAGGGCTGGCGGGGCGCGCCCATCTTGAGCGTCGGATCACAAACCTGGGCCGAGACCGGCAAGCTCGAAGGCGAGATCGCTTACGATCAGGGCAAGGATCTGCAAGGGCCGCTCGATATCGGCGCGCGCCTGACTCGTGAGCGGCCGGCGCGGGGAAAAAGCGCGGAAATACCACGCACCGCAACGGATAAAAACGCCGATAAAGCCGGTGATCAGCGCATTATCGTGCTTGGTGACGGCGATTTTCTATCCAACACTTATCTCGGGAACAGCGGCAACCTCGACCTCGGCCTCAGAATCATCAACTGGCTCGCCACGGATGATATTCTCGTCGATGTGCCCGCCCACCGCAGCGTGGATACCAAGCTCGATCTTACCGATACCGAAACCGCGATCATCGGCTTCGGATTCCTGTTCCTGATGCCGGCCTTGCTCGCGGGCATCGGCTTCTACGTGTGGCTGCGGCGCCGGCGCGCATAAAACCGTGGCGATGAGTGTCATAGGCGCGCGGCTGCGCCTCAATGCTATCCTGCTGGCGGTACTCTCAGTGCTTGTGTTCGTCGTGATCTCGGAACCGGGCAAGCAAGAGGAAGCGCCCCGGCCGAAGATGAGCTCCATCGCGCCGCAAAGCGTGAACAGCATCCGCATCACCCGTCCCGGCGGGGAAAACGTTGAACTGCACAAAGAAGGCAGGCACTGGTTGTTAAGACAACCCTTCTCGGTGCGCGCCGATGAACCGCGGGTCCAGGCCCTACTCGACTTTTTGGACGACGAGAGTCAAGACGCGTTCCCGGCCAAGGATCATGATCTCAAGCGCTTCGGCCTCGCGGAACCGGCGCTACGCTTGCAATTCGACGACTCGCTCTTTGCCTTCGGAGACGCGAATCCCTTGAGCGGCCGGCGCTACGTGCTTCATGGGGACACGATTCACCTCACCGCCGACACGATCTATCCGGCGCTCACGGGCCCGGCGGAGGATCTCGCGAGTCCGCGTCTCCTCGAAGAGGGAACCGAGCCGGTCAAATTGACCTTGCCGAAATACGTGCTTTCACGCGGCGCCAAGGGCCACTGGAAATTATCGTCGCCCGACCCGCGGATTAGCTCAACTGCGTTGCAAAAGCTGGTGGATGAATGGCGGTATGCGCAGGCTCTTGCCGTCCGCCGGAAGCAGGAAAGAACATCGCAAGGGACAGTAAGGATCGAGTTTCAGGCAGGGACACCGGTCCAGTTTGAAATCCTTGCGAAAAACCCGGAATTCGTCTTGGCGCGTTCCGATCTCGCGTTGGAGTACGCAATTTCCGCCGAGACGGGTCAGCGTCTGCTCGAACCTCAAGAGGCTACCAAGCCACCCGCATCACCCGCCCCCCAACGATAGCGGCGTCGCAGTGCGTGCGCGGCGCCGGATCCGGTTAGGCCGCTGCTTGACCCAAATGATCGGCGAGCACCACGCGATCGCGGCCTTCCCGCTTTGCCTGAGAAAGCGCGTGCTCCGCGAGCTTCAGCAATTCGTCCGCGTTCGAATCCATCTCGGGGACACGGGTAGCGACGCCGAGGCTTACCGTCACGTGGGGCGCGACACACGAATGGGCATGCGGCATGTCGAGGTTCGCTATCGCGGCGCGCATCGACTCCGCCAGGCATATCGCGCCCATCTGGTTGATCTCGGGAAGAATCAGCGCGAACTCCGTTTCTCCAAAACGTGCGACTAGATCACCGGCGCGCTTACCCCCGGTGTAGAGTTTCTGGGCCACGCGACGCAGGCACTCATTACCGGCCGCGGATCCGTATTCGACGTTGAAGCTCTTAAAATTGTCAATAGCGACCAAAACCAAGGAGACGGGTCTTCCGCAACGCTTGGCGCGTTGCCATTCTACCGGTAACACCTCGTCGAATTTGCAGCGGTCCGCGATCGCGATACCCGTCAAACTGTCCATCTGCGTCATAGCGTTATCCTAAAAGGCGTTACGGAGTCCTTGACCAGCGTACCGATGGCAACCAAGATGTTCGTGGACTCGACTCCGTTACACGTTGCGAAGTTGTAATTCTAATACACGAAGGCAATCCTTATACCTAAACCAAGGGATCCTCGCGTCCGCGCGGGACGGGGAGCCTTGCTTAACGCCATCATGCCGAACGCGCGGGCTAGCGCGTTAGGGAAGATTCCACACGAAGTCCTCGCGCTGAATCCATGCCCGAGCTCCCGGAAGTCGAAACCACGTTGCGCGGGATCAGACCGTATCTTCTCGGCAACACCGTGGCCGCCGTGGTGGTGCGCGACGGGCGCTTGCGCTGGCCCGTCGCGCCGGAGTTGCGGCGTGAGCTGCCCGGCCGATCGGTGGCTGGGGTGCGGCGGCGCGGCAAGTATCTTCTGATCAGTTTTGAGCATGGGCATGTCATCCTTCACCTAGGCATGTCGGGCAGCTTGCGGATACTCCCCAGCGATACCCCACCGGAGAAACATGATCACGTCGATCTTGTATTGATTAACGCGCTTTGTTTGCGGCTGCGCGATCCGCGCCGCTTCGGCGCCGTGCTCTGGACCCGCGAACCGGCGTTGACCCATCCGTTGCTGGCGAATCTGGGACCGGAGCCCTGGGATGTCCACGGTGATTATCTCCATCAACGGGCGCAGGGGCGGCGGCAAGCGGTTAAATCCTTTATCATGAACAGTAAAACAATGGTAGGGATCGGGAATATCTACGCCAACGAGTCACTGTTCGCGGCGGGTATCCACCCGGCCCGGCCGGCGCGTAGCGTCTCGCGGCTGCGTTATGCGCGCCTCGCGAGCAGCATCCGCCGCGTGTTGGATGACGCCATCAATGCGGGCGGTACGACCTTGCGCGACTTCGTCGACAGCCGTGGGCGGCCGGGGTACTTTGCTCAAAACCTTGAGGTTTACGATCGCGGCGGCCT
>JBOIDH010000354.1:0-3051 GCA_050740495.1 Gammaproteobacteria bacterium
TGCCGTGGATCGGGCTCGCCGTAAACACGCCTTTGCGGACCAGCATGGCGATCGCGTCCGCCAGGGCCACGTAGCCGCCGGTGATGGAAGCGGTGCGCGTGCCCCCGTCGGCTTGAATGACGTCACAATCGATCGTGACCGTGCGTTCGCCTAAAGCGCTAAAATCAACCACCGCGCGCAAGGATCGGCCGATGAGCCGCTGGATCTCGAGCGTCCTGCCGCTTTGCTTTCCGTCGCTCGATTCCCGTCGCATGCGGCTATTCGTCGCCCGCGGCAGCATCCCGTATTCGGCGGTCACCCAGCCTTTCCCGCTACCGCGCAGAAACGGGGGAACGCGCTCATCGATGCTCGCGTTGCAGATGACCTTGGTGTGTCCGTATTCGACTAACGCAGAGCCTTCGGCATAGCGGGTAAAGTTGCGTTTGATCGCAATCGGTCGTAATTCATCGGCCTTTCGTCCGCTCGGACGCATAGTTACCTCTCGCTTCAACGTGAATCGGCTGGGCATTATAAACTGGATTCGCGCGCCGAACGGGGGGCAACGCCGCCGGACTCGCTCAAGGGGCGCTCCAAAATCGCCGCGGGACCGACACCCGCGATCTCCGGCAACGGCTCTCGGCCCAGGACGCGATCCATATCCTCGGGGCCTTGAGCGGCGGATAGCCGTGCCGCGGCGGCCGCCTCGGCGTTCGCAAGTTCCACCTTGCGCCGCCCGTAGCCGCAGCGCTCGATGAGCCGGCGGGCCGCGCCCGGCGCGTGTTCGCCTTGGATGTCATGACGCGGGGTTTCACCTACAATCTGCCGGCGGCGAGTCAAAAACGACCACCATGGAAGCCGATCTACTCCTCAAAGCGCGCCCTCGCGATGCCTGATAGCGCGGTCCTCAAAATATTTCCGAACGTCGCGGCGGAACCCGCGGCACGGCCCCAGGCCGGTTGGCAGGTGCGGTCGAAGACCTCATGAAACGGGCGAAGATGTCGGACGGTGCCGCCACGGTCGGCTATGAGGCTCAACTCTGGCAGATGGCCGACGCCTTGCGCGGCAGCATGGATGCCGCCGAGTACAAGCACGTCGTCCTGGGACTCATCTTCCTAAAGTACATCTCCGACGCCTTCGAGGAGCAGCACGCGAAGCTCGAAGCTTCGATCGCGCTGGGCGCGGACCCCAGGGACCCGGACGAGTACCGGGCGCTGAACATCTTCTGGGTGCCGCCCGAGGCGCGCTGGGCGTACCTGAAGGCGCAGGCCCGCCAATCCACCATCGGCCGGCTCGTGGACGACGCGATGGCCGGCATCGAGCGCGACAACCCGGTGCTCAAGGGCGTGCTGCCCAAAGACTACGCCCGCCCCGCGCTCGACAAGGAGCGGCTCGGGAACCTCATCGACCTTGTCAGCAACATCTCCTTTTCTTCCCCCTCTCCCGCATCAGCGGGAGAGGGCAGGGGTGAGGGTCATCGCGCCAAGGACACACTCGGCCGGGTCTACGAGTATTTCCTCTCCCAGTTCGCGAGCGCCGAAGGCAAGAAAGGCGGCGAATTCTATACCCCGCGCAGCGTGGTGAAGCTCCTGGTCGAGATGTTGGAGCCCTACAAAGGCCGCGTCTACGACCCGTGCTGCGGCTCCTCGGGCATGTTCGTGCAGTCGGTGGAGTTTATCCGGGCACACGCGAACGGCAACGGCAACCTGCCTGCGCCGAAGCTTCGGCAGGCAGGCGGCGGCAAAGCGAAGGGCGACATCAGCATCTACGGCCAGGAGTCGAACTACACGACCTGGCGGCTAGCCAAGATGAACCTCGCCATCCGCGGCATCGACGGTCAGATCGCGCACGGCGACACCTTCCACAACGACCGCCACCCCGATCTCAAGGCCGACTTCATCCTCGCCAATCCGCCCTTCAACGTGAGCGACTGGCGCGGCGAGCTGTTGCGCGACGACAAGCGCTGGCGATACGGCGTGCCGCCGGCGGGCAACGCCAACTTCGCCTGGGTGCAGCACATCGTCCACCACCTCGCGCCCGCGGGCGTGGCCGGGTTCGTGCTCGCCAACGGCTCGATGTCGTCCAACCAGTCCGGCGAGGGCGTAATCCGCAAGAGCATGGTCGAAGCCGACCTCGTGGATTGCATGGTGGCGCTGCCGGGCCAACTCTTCTACTCGACGCAGATCCCGGCCTGCCTCTGGTTCCTCGCACGCCACCGTAGGGGCAACCCTCCGTGGTTGCCCAAGCGGGCGAGCACAGAGGCCCGCCCCTACAGAGACCGCCGCGGCCAGGTGCTCTTCATCGATGCCCGCAAGCTCGGCCGCATGGTGGATCGCACCCACCGCGAGCTGACCGACGAGGACATCGCGCGCATCGCCCGCACCTACCACGTCTGGCGCGGTGAGCCTATTTCTCCCTCTCCCCTCGCGGGAGAGAAAAAGAACATCCCCTCCCCCTCGACGGGGGAGGGTGAGGGTGGGGGTGAATACAAAGACATCCCCGGCTTCTGCAAGAGCGCCACCCTCGAAGAGATCCGCAAGCACGGCCACGTGCTTACGCCCGGCCGCTACGTCGGCGCCGAGGCGCAAGAGGACGACGGCGAGCCGTTCGAGGAGAAGATGAAGCGGCTTACCGCGACGCTGCGTGCCCAGCAGGCCGAGGCCGCGGAGCTTGATGCCGCCATCGCCCGGAACCTGAAAGAGTTGGGATATGGCGGATAGGACTGGTGGAAATGTCTGAATCGGACTTGGCGTTTATTCAGCGTTGTGTCCGTGAAGGTCGGCTTCTATGGACTTACCATGTCAACATGCGTCTACGCCAACGGCGTGTCGCCCGTCCTATGGTTACGGAAAGCATGGATAGCTACCAGATTATTGAGCAGTATCCACAAAGCCAAGCCTCCCGTTATCTGCCCAGTTGTCTGGTGTATGCGGAGCATCACGGAGAGTCGATTCATATCCTATTCGCCCTCGATAGAGAAGGCGATAATGCACGAGTCATCACTGTTTACCGGCCCGATCCCGCGCAATGGGAAGCGGATTTTCTACGGAGGAAAAAAGCCATGAAATGTAATGT
>JBOIDH010000355.1:0-3045 GCA_050740495.1 Gammaproteobacteria bacterium
AACGATGAAGCCCACGATTTATATCGCCAACGTCAAAGAGGCGGAGCTTCGCGGGAATCGCTGGACGGAGGATCTCGCAGAGCACGCCGCGCGTGAAGGCGCGGCCAGTCTCGTCGTTTGCGCCGCATTAGAGGCGGAGCTCGTGTGCTTGAGCGAGGGCGAACGCCGCGAGTACTTGACGGCGCTCGGCCTCCAAGAACCCGGCCTCAATCGACTAATCCGCGCCGGCTACGCATTGCTCGGCTTGCACACTTTTTTTACCGCCGGGCCGAAAGCAGCGCGCGCCTGGACGATTCCGGTCGGAGCGACGGCGCTCCAGGCCGCCGGGGTCATTCACACGGACTTCGAGCGCGGGTTTATTCGCGCCGAGGTCATCGCCTATGACGATTTTCTGACCTACCGCGGCGAGAACGGGGCGAAGGAAGCCGGCAAGTGGCGGTTGGAAGGCAAGGAATACGTCCTTCGTGACGGCGATGTCGTGCATTTCCGGTTCAAGGTTTAGAGCGACATCCACGTCCGGTAACGTCCGGAGCGTTCCAGAAGACCCGGCATCTGCCAGTACTTGCTGGGTTTTTTATTCCCTGCATGGCTGAGAATATATCCTGTTGATGGTCGCGGCACCGCTGCACTGGGGAGCTCGAGGCCCAAGAGCGGTCACGGCCTGACGCCAGCCACCTTGCCGATCGATGTCGCTGGCGGCGGGTACCAAAAAACCCGGTGTCCTGTTTCTGGGGCCCGACTTCCCGCGCAGGACGTGTCGCAATAGGACGGCTCATTGCGTTACATTAACGTCCCCAGCTGGACCGCCCGAGCTGCGTCACCGTGAGCACCTCCCCGTGCAGGGCCGCCATCACGTTCACAAAGAGCGCCGTGCGACGCATCTTGTGCATCTCCGAGCAGACCTTCTGAAGACGTTAATTCAATACTTGTCCTGCCTGCATGACGTATCGGGCCTCTGTCCGAGACTTCGGGCGGCGTCGAATAAATGCACTGTGCTGATCAAAAAGCAGATGGACACGGGTCGGGCACCGACGGTTTTCTGGGGCAGTCGAGACTGCCAGGGACAGGTAGAATTCTCCTCACGGAGCATACCAACGCCTTGATCCTGATGGGTGACTGGTGCGGATCCTTTTAGGGCCGACACATATGATAGAAAACAAGGATGCGAATCGACCTATTGAAAAAGACGGGCACATTAAAAACGATCTAAAAAATCGTACTTGGAGAAACGTTGTCTATTGACCAGGGGCCGGCTAATGGGTGACCCCAATCCCCCGAACTCCCTCCCGCTCACCAAGCTTCCACCCCACGCCACCCCCCAGGAGGCCGGCCGCCCACTCGGTGAAATGCCCAGGCGTCATCTGAAAGAGCACCGGGATGACGACGAGGCCCAGACCCAGTAGCAGTAGCAGAACGATCGATGCCGCAGGCACCCCAATCGCGTAACTTCTGCCCGCCCAGTACCCGACCGGGAAGAGCAACCCACCCACCCACAACATCGTGAGCCAGATCATCTCGGTACCGAACGCGTGATCGAACGGGAACACAGTTGTCCAGCCCCAGCTCGAGCTGACTTTGAGATCCCGCTCGGAAATCCGACCATCTACTTCCGACCGAAGGTGATAGTGGCCCGGGGTATACCTGGCCTGCAGCACGAGCGAACTCCCGGCTCGCCCGGGAAGGGCATTGGAAAGGTGAACCGATGGGCTCCGAAGCTTGAGCGGACCCGTCCGCGTGCGGATGTGGAAAACCAGATCGCGGCCGTTTTGCCCCAACAACACGATCTCCCGCTGGCCTGCATCGAAGATGCTGAATATCGGCGCGATATCCACGGTGGGTAAACCGCTGAGCGCGCGGACCTCGAGCACCACGGTCGGCGCCAGCAGTGCCTCTCTCACCAGTCGGCTGTCGCTCAATCTGGTCCCCGGGAGGCGAATGCCTCCAACCTGCGCGGCCAACACCTCACCGGTAAAATGCTCGAACTGACCCAGCACCGGCGCCCATTGCCCGTAGTAGATGCCTTTAGGCAGCGAACGCTCGAGGGCCCACGCGGTGAACGCCTGAATCATCAGCCATCCGACGGCCCCGACGACGGCGAGGAGGAAGCTGGTGCGAGAAGGAGTGCGTACGATCTGCCGCCAGTGGGGTGCCACGACGTAGCCGATTGCTCCGCCGGCGCAGTTGGTCAGCAGGTCACTGAGGCTGGCGTAGCGGCCAACGATCAGACCGAGTTGCAGCGCCTCCACCGTGAGCGTGGTAAGGCCGATCGTGAGCAAGGCACGGAAGCGGGACAGGCCAAGCAAATTCAACCCGGAGCCAAGCGGAAGGAAGAGGACCACGTTGAGCAGGACATCCACTACGCCGATTTCGCCACAGACTAGACACCAGATATTGGTGGCGGAGGCATTTTCGATTTGCTTCGGCATGGGATAGAGCGTCAATCCGAAAATCAGGAACCAGCCCCCAACGGCTAGAACGAGTCCCAAGCTCTTTTTTTGAATCAGTGCCACAAGATGGCTCGGCCGGGTGATTGCGAGCGGGGGCGACGGGGCAGGGTCATGGCCTGGTACACAATGTAAGCGGTGGGTCGGGGCCGACGCTGTCCCGATAATGTATTATATTGACCTATGGGTATCTTAAGTGCATTACCGGCCGCTGAAAAATAGCGGCTTCCCACCCCCGTGTCCAGATCCCTGAGAGTTCGTGAAAAAACCGTCGCGAGCGAGGGGAGGTCGCGTTCCGTCGGAGCGCAGGACCGTTTCGCCGGGAGCGAAACGGAGCGCAAGCCCCGCAGGGGCGAGTCCCAAGGAGGGGACGAGCAACCGGAGTGTATGTTGAAATACATGAGGATTCCGAGCACCGCCGGAACGCGAGATCCCGAGCGCAGTAGGTTTTTTCACAAACTCTGAGCCGGCAACCCTTGGCCGTAGTTCGCCCAAGACACCAAGACGCCTCGAAACTTGGCGCTTCGAGCCGACCTATAGCCCGATAATTCCCGGATTCTGGACCGCGATAGAGCGTATTTGACAGCTAACAGGTTCAGTC
>JBOIDH010000356.1:0-3034 GCA_050740495.1 Gammaproteobacteria bacterium
GCGCTGTCGAGCGTGAAGGCACGCCGCCCGGAGGGATGGGCGCGGATCTCCGCGGCAAGCTCTTCAACGAGCCTGAGCAGGCGCGCGGCTGGTTCACGCTCTGATGGGGCGTTTAACATGTAAGCGCTCTTATCCCGACTTAGCTGCCTCCCACCGACGCCGTAGGCCGGACCGTTAAGCGCTTACAAAGTAGAAACGACTCACTTTTTAGCAGGATTGACGGCGAGCAGATCGATGTCGAAGATCAAAGTCTCGTTCGGCCCAATCGCACCGCCTGCGCCGCGCTCTCCATAGGCTAATTCCGGCGGAATAAACAACTGCCATTTGGCGCCTGTTTTCATCAACGGCAAGGCCTCCTGCCATCCCTTGATCACGCCGTTCACCTGGAAAACCGCCGGTTGGCCGGCGCGCGTGGAGCTATCGAATTCGCGCCCGTCGATGAGCGTACCGCGGTAGTTTACCGATACCGTATCGGTGGATTTGGGCTGGTCCCCGGCGCCGTCCTTAACGACTCGGTATTGCAAACCGCTGGGTAACTCCTTGACGCCTTCCTTGTTGCGATTCGCCGCTAGAAACGTCTTACTCGCTTCCAGGTTCTTCTTGGACTTTTCTTGCTGTGCTTTCAGCATCGTGGCCCGTTGTTTTTCGAGTAGTGCCTGGAATTCCTCGCGTGGGATGCGCGGTTCGCGGCCGGCGATCGAATCCTCGATCGCCAGCGAAAACGCGCGCGGGTCGAGGTCGACTTCCTGACGCCTGAGACTCTGAGCCACTTGTACTCCGATGGCGTAACTCAGCTTTTTGCGATCTGTATCGAGTTTTACCGCTTCTTCGGCGGACACGTTCGATGACAAGGCGCAGATACAGGCCAACGTCACTAAATGTCTTTTCCTCATGGTGTATCCTGGACTTTCTAGTAAGGCTTTCGTTGTTGCCCTCGCGAAGGCTTGCGCATTCTTCAAAGGCGTGTGAGCGGAACCGGGGGTTCCGCCTTGGCGGCTATATTCCCACAAGCGCCTGAGCTATCCAAGTTGAAGCTCCATGCGAGCGTCTACTTCATGTGTCAAAATGATCGTCGAGCGGGCCGATTGCGGCGACATCACGGCATCAAGAAAACGCCGAAGTTGTTACATCATCTTCAGGCACAAACGTTCTCGTGGCATCACATAAGGAAGCTCTGCAAAAGTGTCGCGAGCAAGGCCGCGCAGTAACTTTTGCAGAGATTTCATAAGCCTATGGAGCAAGCAGATGAGGATCATATTACTGGGCGGGCCGGGCGCCGGCAAAGGTACGCAGGCGGTGTTTATATGCCGGCGTTTCGATATCCCCAAGGTTTCGACCGGCGACATGCTGCGCGCGGCGGTGGCCGCCGGTACACCCTTGGGACAAGAGGCAAGAAGAGTCATGGAGGCTGGTGGCTTAGTCTCCGATGAAATCATTTTGGGCCTGGTGCGGGAGCGCATCGCGGCGCCCGATTGCAAGCATGGTTTCTTGCTTGACGGATTCCCGCGGACGATACCGCAAGCCGGGGGCTTGAATCAGGCCGGCGTCATGATCGACTCTGTGATCGAGATCCACGTCGACGATGAAGAGATCGTGCGGCGCATGTCGGGACGGCGTGTTCATCCGGCATCGGGACGAACCTACCACCTCGTGTTTAATCCGCCCAAGTCGGAAGGCAAGGACGATGTGAGCGGCGAAGCCTTGGTGCAACGAGACGACGATAAAGAGCAGACGGTACGAAATCGTTTGCAGGTTTATCACCGCCAGACTGAACCATTGATTCATTATTACTCGGCGCGCGCATCGGGATCCGGACCGCGGTTTCTGCGCGTCGATGGAATCGGAACTGTCGAAGACATTCGCGATCGGATCATTCGGTGTCTTCAATGACACCGATTCCGGCTAGGAAAAGTTTGAACGTTTACTGGATCTATGCATAGCGACCGCGCTTAGTTCACGAATACTTTTTATTCGATGATGACAAAACTATTGCATAGTACAAAATTGTGATGTATATAGCGTCGTAATCTTGAGTTCGCTCTCAAGATTATTCGTTAACTACCACATGGGGATGAACTTATGGCAGCAACAAAGAAGGCACTTGCAAAAAAACCAGTGATGAAGAAAAAGGCCGCTCCGTCGAAGGCGCCCGCGGCTAAGAAGCCCATGGCTAGCAAAAAAGCGCCGCCGAAGAAAGCGCCCGCAAAGAAGAAGTAGCGCAATACCCGCGCGGATTGGCGTAACTCTATGCGCCGGCTTTCACTTTAGCCGGCGCGGGTTTTAGATGTGCCGATCGCGCTGGGCCGATATGCAGGGCATAAGCGCCGCATAAGAGGGGCGTATTTTGGGAGAGGTACGCCACCGCTGGCTCGATAATCGTAAATGTGTAACAGCTACGAACGCGCGGGTTTCGATTAAGTAGCTAGAGCGTTTCATCACGTTTAGAGGCGTCGTGAACAACTACGCCTCTTTATTTTCCGATTCTCGAAGCGGAAGCTTCTGGAGCGAGGTTCTCATTATACCGACACGCAGGGCGGGGATCGCCCTGGCCCCCCGACATCTTCTACACCTCACTAGCCGCGTGATCCGCGGACCGCAAGTCTATCGGTAGTCGCTTCCGTGCCGCGTCGCAAGCACAAGGGAGAAGGGCGGCGATCTCTGTATCGGCGGCTACGCGCTTGGTGGATCCGGCTCGGTTTGGTCTGTCTGGTGATCTTTAGCGCCTGGGTGTCGTGGATTGATCACCGGCTCCGCGTGCAGTTCGATGGGCACCGCTGGTCGCTAGCGGCGCGCGTCTACGCGCGCCCATTCGAACTGTACTTGGGGCGTCCGCTGCATAGAGCGGAAATCATCAGCGAGCTCGGGGTCTTGGGCTACCAAGAGGCGCCCCTCATCCGGAGGCCGGGTCAATATCAACAAACGTCAAGCGCCGTGCGGCTTTTCTCGCACGGCTACCGGTTTTGGGATGGCGAGGAATCCTCGCGTGTGGTAGAGATCCGGCTGCATCAGGGACGCGTGCAGGCGATCATCGATA
>JBOIDH010000357.1:0-3023 GCA_050740495.1 Gammaproteobacteria bacterium
GCTCGCGCGGCTCGGCGGGATGGAATTTCGCGTGTGGGACGCCCGTGCGATCGAGACCCGCGCCCCGGCCGCCCCGGGCGCGTTGCTACCCGGCGCAAGAGGCGGGATCGATGTGGCGACCGGCGAGGGCATATTGCGTCTCACCCGGGTCCAGGCAGCCGGGCGCAAGCCGGTGAGCGCGACGGATTTCCTCAACGCCCATCCGGGTCTTAAGCATGACGGCTAGGCAGTCCCCTCGGCCGCTTAAGGATGCGCGCGCGGTCGCCGCGCGGATGGTGTCATGCGTCGTGGGGCAGGGCCAGTCCTTGGCCGCATGCATGCCGATGTCGCTTAGCGGCCTGCCTGATCCCCGCGACCGCGGCCTCGCTCAGGAGCTCGCCTATGGCGCCTTGCGCTGGTTCCCTGCCTTGGAGCCGCTTGTGAGCAAGCTCCTCTCGCGCCCATGCAAGGAGATCGATAGCGCGGTCTTTGCTTTACTCTTGATCGGTCTTTATCAGCTCCTGTATCTGCGTATTCCGGATCACGCGGCCGTCTCCGCGACCGTGGACGCCAGCCGGCGGCTCGGGCGCGCGCGCGCCGCCCCGCTCGTCAACGCCGTGCTCCGTGCGTTCCTCAAGCGCCGCGACAAGCTGCTCGCCGAGCCCGTCACCGAGGCCGCGCAATACGCGCATCCCGTGTGGTTGCTGGCGGCGCTCAAGACGGCCTGGCCGGAGTCCTGGCAACGCATCGCGGCGGCCAACAATGAGCGGCCGCCGATGACCCTGCGCGTCAACGTGCGTTGCGGCTCGCGTGAGGATTACATGGCGCGGCTTGGCCGGGCCGGACTCGAAGCACAGCCGCTCTCTTTGAGTCCCTGCGCAATCGCGCTTGCGGAAATCCTGGATGTGTCGCGGCTACCCGGCTTCGACCAAGGGCATGTCTCGGTGCAGGATGCCGGCGCTCAAATCGCCGCGGTGCTGTTGGATGCGCGCCCCGGCCACCGGATCCTGGACGCTTGCGCAGCCCCGGGCGGGAAATGCGGGCACATTCTAGAGATGGATCTCGAGTTGCGGCGGATGGTCGCGGTTGACTGCGATCCCACGCGCATCGCGTCGCTGCGGGCTGCGCTCGAACGTTTACGCTTGCGCGCCGAGATATACTGTGCCGATGTTTCGGTACCGGCCGGCTGGTGGGATGGAAAAGCGTTTGATCGCATCCTCCTGGATGCCCCGTGCTCGGGCACCGGTGTGATCCGGCGGCACCCGGATATCAAACTCCTGCGGCGCGAGTCCGACATCGCGGCATCGGCCGGCCTGCAAACGCGACTCTTGAACGGTTTGTGGCCCTTGCTCGCGAAAGCCGGCAAGCTCCTGTATGTGACCTGCTCGGTGCTGCCCGCCGAGAACCAAACCCAGATCCGCGCCTTCTTGGCCCGGCACGCCGACGCGCGCTTGGACCCGATCGCCGTAGCGCACGGCCAGGATACCGGGGCGGGATTGCAACTGCTGCCGGGAGACGCGAATACGGACGGATTCTTCTATGCGGCTTTGCGGAAAGTCTAAGCCGCTGCCGAAGCGCGGCGCTATAGCCGCCATGGCGCTGCTGTTGATGCTTGCGGCGGCGCCGGCCTCGGCGGCCGGGATCATGATCAAATCCGCGGCGTTGCGATTGGTCAATGACTTTTACTTGCTGGACGCCAATCTCGGATTCAAGCTCGGCAAAGAGTCCCTCGAAGCGCTCGACAACGGGGTGGCGCTCGAGCTCCTGATCGAAACCGAGCTGCGGCGGGAGCGCGCATTCCTCTGGGACGAGCGCATCGCCACCGTCAAGCAGGGCTACCGGCTTGAACATCACGCGCTCACCAAGACCTATGTAATAGTCAATCTCATCACCGGTGATCGGCAGAATTTTACCTCCTTGGCGGACGCTCGCGCGGGGCTCGGAAAGATCCGCGGCGTCCCGATCCTCGAACGCCGCTGGCTAAGCCCGGGGCGTGGCTATCACGCTCGGGTCCGGGCGAGCTTGGATATAGAATCGGTTCCGGCGCCGGTGCGCCTCATCGCCTACTTCTCTTCGGGCTGGCGTCTGAGCAGCGCTTGGTTCGAATGGAGCTTAACGGTATGAAGCGGGCACCCCGGATCCTGCTGCCCATCGGCGCATTGAGCCTGGTCCTCTTGGCGTCACTCTTAATGATGAGCAACGCCACCCAGGACTCGCAGCGTTTCGGCCAGTTGTATTCGCTGCTCTTGGCGGTGAATGCCCTTGGGCTCATCACCTTCCTCGTGCTCATTGCCCTCAACGTCCGTCAGCTCTACCGCGATCTGCGTGCGCGCCGGCCGGGCGCCCGGCTGCGCCGGCGCATGCTGAGCCTCTTCGTCGCTCTGGCGGTGAGCCCGCTGCTCGTGGTCTATGGGTTTTCCATCGATTTCCTCGGCCGTGGCATCGATAGCTGGTTCGATGTGCGCGTGGCCCGGGCTTTGAAGGACGCGCTCGATCTTAGCCGCGGCGCGCTCGACCAGCAGACACGCACGCTCCTCAAGCAGACGGAACAGTTGGCCTATGAGCTGATGGAGGGTCCAATCTCCGTCACCCCCCTCGATCTCACGGCGCTCAGGGACCCGAGCAGCCCCGTGGTGGCCGATCCGGCCTTACCCATGAATCTCGACGAGCTACGCGCAAAAAGCGGCGCGGACGAGTTGCTGTTACTGACCCGCAAGGGAGGTATTATCGCCTCCAGTAGCGGTGCCCACGAGATCGTGCCCAACCTGCCCAGCCGAGAAATCTTGCTGCAACTGCGGCAAGGACGGAGTTATGTTGGACTGGACGCAATTCGCGACGCCGCGCTCGCCGTCCGCGTCGTCGTCAACGTGCCCGAGATCGGGGCGGCCGCTGATCCCGGTTTATTGCAGGCGCTCTATCCGGTGGCAAGCCGCACGAATAAGCTCGCCGATAACGTGCATTCGGCGTACCTCCAGTATCGCGAACTGTCCTATCTGCGGGATCAACTGAAACTTAGTTTCGTAATGACCTTGACCTTGGTCTTG
>JBOIDH010000358.1:0-3015 GCA_050740495.1 Gammaproteobacteria bacterium
CATCGCCGTCGAGATGCCGGAATCCGAGGTCAACAGCACGCATTTCCGGGTGTTATTTTTGGCCGCGCTGGTGTTGTTTGCCGTGACGTTTGTCACCAACACGATTGCGGAGTTGGTGCGTCAGCGCCTCCGATCGAAATACAGCGATCTATGAGCGCGGGGCGGCGGCTGTTTTTATGAAATTTTTACGCGCCTGGATTGACAGCGGTAGCCCCTGGGTATGGTTGTCGGCGGGCGCGGTCAGCCTGTGTTTGGTTGGCGTCTTTGGTCTCCTATACCTCATCGCCGTAAACGGTCTCACCCATTTTTGGCCCGCTAGGATCGCTGAAATCGATTACCGCGACGCGGATGGCGCTCGCCAGATTCTGATCGGCGAGATGGTCGATCGAGAGCTAAAAACCGACGCTGAGCGAGCGGCCGGGGGCGAGGCGCAGGTCCTGATGAAACTCGGGAACCGGGACATCTACGGGCTTGACTTTCGGTGGGTCTCCGAACGCGGGATCATCCACATGGAATACCCGCGCGAGATCATTGCCGTCGAACGCGAGGAATGGGGCAATCTCTACGGTTACTTGGCGGGCGTGGAGGAGGGCGGACGGCGGGTCGTGTCCGCACGCGATCCGATCGCCGAGCTGGGCGCGCGGCTTGGCCGCAGGCATGAGCTTAAGGCACGCATCAGCCATATCGAGAAGGACCTCATCGGCGGAGTCAATCATGAAATGGAGAAGCTGCGCTTGCGCCAGCGCCGCCTCGAGCTCGACGGTGTTAAGGACCCGGCGCTGTTCGCGGCCATTCGTGACTCTCAAAAAGCCTTGGAAGCCGAATACGAGCGCTTGAACGGCGATCTGGCGAAGCTTAATGAGGATATTAATCGGGACGGCATCGTGGTGCGCGTCGCCGGCGGACAAGAGGTGAAGCTGCCCGTGGCCAAGGTCATACGGGTGTATCAGCCCAATCGCATGAGCGCCGCCGAGAAGCTAGGGCATTATGTGGAGAAAATCGGCGAGTTCGTGGGAGACGATCCGCGCGAGGCGAATACCGAAGGCGGCATCTTCCCGGCGATCTTCGGCACCGTATTGATGGTCTTGATCATGGCTGTCGTCGTGACCCCATTCGGGGTGGTGGCGGCGGTCTATCTTCGGGAGTACGCCAAACAGGGCCTATTCACGCGCATCATCCGCATCGCGGTGAACAATCTCGCGGGCGTCCCATCCATCGTCTACGGTGTGTTCGGTCTGGGGTTCTTCGTTTATTTCGTGGGCGGATCCATCGATCGGTGGTTTTTCCCCGAAGCCCTGCCCGCCCCGACATTCGGTACGGGGGGCTTGCTATGGTGCTCGGTGACACTCGCGCTGCTTACGGTCCCAGTCGTCATTGTCGCCACCGAGGAAGGCTTGGCGCGCATCCCGAGCGCCTTCCGCGAAGGCAGTTACGCCCTGGGGGCGACCAAGGCCGAAACCCTCTGGCGCATCGTGCTGCCGATGGCCAGCCCCGCGATCATGACTGGATTGATCTTGGCGGTGGCGCGGGCGGCCGGCGAGGTGGCCCCGCTCATGATGGTGGGGGTGGTGAAGCTGGCCCCCTCGCTCGGCTTGGACGGGAGCTTCCCCTATCTGCACCTCGAGCGCAAGATCATGCACCTCGGATTTCATATCTATGATGTGGGCTTTCAAAGCCCCAATGTCGAGGCGGCGAGGCCGCTCGTTTATGCCACGGCACTGTTGCTCGTGCTCGTCATCGTGGCACTGAATCTGACGGCGATCCGGATCCGGAACCGCTTGCGGGAAAAGTACCGTGCCGCCGAATATTGAGGTGAAGACTATGGACACAGCCAATGAGCGGCGGACCGTGCCCTCGGGGCTTACCCACGGGTTCGACCCGAAGCTCTTGCAACGCACCGAGCCCGAGGCGACACCCGAGGCGGATGTCAAGGAATGCTTGGGCGTCCATGGGCTCAATCTCTACTATGGGGAAAAACGCGCGCTCAACGCGATCACCATGTCGATCCCAGAGAGGCAGGTGACGGCTTTTATCGGCCCGAGCGGCTGCGGAAAATCGACGCTGCTGCGTTGTTTCAACCGCATGAACGATCTCTACGACAGCGTGCGCATCGAAGGGGCGATCCATTTGCAGCGCAAGAATATCTACGATCCGGACGTCAACGTGGCCGATCTCAGGCGCCGCATCGGCATGGTGTTTCAAAAGCCCAATCCCTTTCCGAAATCGGTCTATGAAAACGTCGCCTACGGCCTGCGGCTTCAAGGCATCAACAAGAGGCGGACCCTCGATCAAGCGGTGGAACGCTCGCTCAGGGCAGCGGCGCTCTGGGATGAGGTGAAAGAGAGGCTGAACGAAAGCGCCATGGCCCTTTCCGGCGGACAGCAACAACGCTTGGTCATTGCGCGCGCGATCGCCATCGAGCCGGAAGTATTATTGCTTGATGAACCCGCCTCGGCCTTGGATCCGATCTCGACGCTAAAAATTGAAGATTTGATGTACGAGCTGAAGTCCCGGTACACGATCGTCATCGTCACGCACAACATGCAGCAGGCCGCGCGGGTATCGGATTTTACGGCGCTCATGTATGTGGGCGATCTCATCGAGTTCGACGACACGAAAGTGATTTTTACCAACCCCAAGAAGAAACAGACCGAGGACTATATAACCGGCCGTTATGGTTAAGCCGTCGATAGATAAATGGGGTCAGACCATATAACGGAACCATATACCTCGTGAATGTACGCAACCCGCGGGATAGTTATATGGTGTCTGACCATTTATCCCCACATTTATCCCCACCCACTCCAGAGGCCGTGCCTATGACCGCGACGAAACTCCCGCAACACATCTCCCATCAGTTCGATAACGAGCTCGAAGACGTTCGGGCCAGCGTCTTGGTAATGGGGGGGATGGTCGAAGAACACCTGAATAAAGCGATAGAGGCGCTGGTTCAAGGGAACCCGGGACTGGCCGAGATCGCGGCCAGCAATGATTCCAAGGTCAACGCCATGGAGG
>JBOIDH010000359.1:0-3012 GCA_050740495.1 Gammaproteobacteria bacterium
TCGGTGATCGCCTGCGTATGAACTTTGCCGCCGATCCCCGCGTCTTTATGCGTTCCATGGCCACCCGGCGGCGGCACCTGGCTACCAACGAAGTCCTCGGCGATTGCGTCGATTTTCTTAAGTCATTGGGATTCGATCTCATCCTCATCGAGACCGCCGGCGCGGGCCAAGGGGGCACCGAGCTTGTGGGACTCGCCGACATTTCGCTCTACGTCATGACCAGTGATTACGGCGGGCCCACGCAGCTCGAGAAGATCCAGATGCTGGACTACGCCGATCTCATCGCGCTCAATAAATGCGACGCGCGCGACTCGGAAGACGCTTTACGGGACGTGCGCAAACAATGGCGGCGAAATCGCAATGCCTTTACTCTCCCCGACGCCCAAGTCCCGGTCTACTCCACGGTCGCGAGCCGGGTCCGTGATCCGGGTGTCGCGCATTTGTTTTATGCACTTTGCGAGCAGCTCGATCGCATTCGATCCCGGGATCGCGAGCCGTGGACGCCATTCGCCGCTGAGAGCGCGGCGGCGCAGGGGACGCAAGCGCTCATCCCGGCACGGCGGAGCCGCTATCTCGGGGAGATCGCCGAGCAGGGCCTGGCCGAGACCGCGGCGATCGAACGGCAGGTCCGGGCGGCTTCCCAAGCCCATGGTTATTATACTGGCTTGCAAGCGCTGGCCGATCCGGAGTTGCCGCCGCCGCTTAAGCCGTACTCCGGCGAACTCGCCCAGGCTATCGGTGATGATGCCCTCATCCGGCTGCGCCGCTGTTACCAAGAGGCCTTAGCGACGTTAAGCCCCAAGGCACTCGCCGCACTCGAAGAGTGGCCCCAGGTGCGCGCCCAGGCCCAGCAGGAACGCTATGCCTATCGTGTGCGTGGATGCGATATCCGCGGCGATAACGCCACCGAGAGCCTGAGCCATCTGCGCATTCCGAGGCTGGCGCTGCCTCATTACCAAGACTGGGGCAGCCTGCTGCGCTTTTTGCTCAAGGAAAACCTGCCCGGCCGTTACCCTTACACCGCCGGCGTCTATCCGTATCGCCGCGGCACCGAGGAGCCCACGCGGATGTTCGCGGGCGAGGGCGGCCCCGAGCGCACCAACCGGCGCTTCCACTATCTGGCCGCCGGGCAAAAAGCGACGCGCCTCTCCACCGCCTTCGATCCGATCGTGCTCTACGGCGAGGACCCGGACACGCGCCCCGATATTTACGGGCGCCTGGGCATGTCGGGGGTGTCGGTGGCGACGCTCGACGATGTGAAAAAGCTATACTCGGGCTTCGATCTGTGCGCACCCGCGACATCGGTATCGATGACCATCAACGGTCCCGCGCCCATCCTGCTCGCCTGCTTCATGAACGCGGCCATCGATCAACAGGTGGAAAAATACCTGCGCGAGTCGGGCTGCTGGCACGACGTGGAGGCGCGGATCGCGGCGTTATACCAGGATCTACCGCGCCCGCAATATCGTGGCCCGCTGCCCCAAGGCCACGACGGCTTGGGCCTCGGGCTTCTGGGAGTGAGCGGTGGGCAATGGCTGGACGCCGAGACCTACGCGCGCATCCGCGCCGACACCTTGGCTAGCGTACGCGGCACGGTGCAGGCCGATATCTTGAAGGAAGACCAGGCGCAAAACGAGTGCATCTTCGCCATCGAGTTCGCGCTCCGCATGATGGGCGATATCCAGGAATTCTTTATCGCCCACCGGGTGCGAAATTACTATAGCGTGTCGGTCTCCGGCTACCACATCGCCGAAGCCGGCGCCAACCCCGTCACCCAACTCGCCTTCACGCTCGCGAACGGCTTTACCCTGGTCGAGTATTACCTGAGCCGGGGCATGACGATCGATCAATTCGCGCCCAACCTGAGCTTCTTTTTCAGTAACGGCATGGACCCGGAATATGCCGTGCTCGGGCGGGTCGCGCGGCGCATCTGGGCGCGGGCGTTGCGGGAGATTTACCGGGCGGATCCGCGCAGCCAGATGCTCAAGTACCATGTTCAGACCTCGGGACGCAGCCTGCATGCGCGCGAGATCGAGTTCAACGATATCCGTACGAGCCTACAGGCGCTCTATGCCATTTACGATAACTGCAATAGCCTGCACACAAACGCCTACGACGAGGCGGTGACGACCCCGACCGAGGAGTCGGCCCGCCGGGCGCTCGCGATTCAACTGATCATCAACCGCGAGCTCGGTCTCAATTACAACGAGAATCCCTTGCAAGGCTCCTTTATCATCGAGGAGCTGAGCGATCGCCTCGAAGAGGCGGTCTACGAGGAATTTACGCGTCTGTCGCAACGCGGCGGCGTGCTCGGGGCCATGGAAACCCTCTATCAGCGCATGAAGATCCAAGAAGAAAGCCTGTACTACGAGTCCCGTAAACAGGGCGGTGACTTAGCGATCATCGGAGTCAATACCTTCGTGCGCGAGGAGGCCGAGCCGCGCGCCGCGGCGGGCCGCCTGGTGCGCGCGAGCGAGGAGGAGAAGCGGGCGCAGATCGAAGCCCTCGCCTGTTTCAAACGACAGCATGCCGATCAGGCCCCGCAAGCGTTAAAACGCCTGCAAGAGGTGGTCGATGCGGGCGGCAATACCTTCGCCGAGCTGATGGATACCGTGCGTGACTGTTCGCTCGGCCAGATCACCCAGGCGCTCTATGAGGTCGGCGGGCGCTATCGCAGGCGGATGTGAGACGGGGCTTTATACGAACAACGATGACAAAATCCAGCGTCGCTATCATCGGCACCGGGCCGGCGGGACTCGCGTGCGGCCATTTCCTGCACCAGCGATTCGATGTAACGGTGTACGAAAAGAACGATTATGTCGGCGGACACGCAAATTCCGTCACGGTGGAGCACAAGGGCGAGACGGTTCGCTTCGATACCGCCTTCGTCGTGTTCAACAACGCCGCTTATCCGCTGTTTATGCGGCTGCTGAGCGAATTGAACGTAGCGAGCATGTACTGTCCGATGAGCTTCAGCTTCCAGATCTATCCCGATGGCCTCCAGTATATGAC
>JBOIDH010000360.1:0-2998 GCA_050740495.1 Gammaproteobacteria bacterium
CGCGCGCTCATACACATAAGCTCAAAGGATTTCATAACCAGGGGAAAACCAACGATGAATCCTCAGTGCGGTTACTCCAATCCGTGCCTTCGTCGCGCCTCGGGAAATGGACCTTAGCCGCGCTTGAGACTATGTTCGCTCAATTCGAGATCGATCAACTCAAGCAAAAGTTCGCCGCCCAGAATGAATTTCTAGTCGTCGAAAACCTTCTCGGTCCCGAGACACTGCAACCCTTACTGGCGCGACTTCCGCACCTAAGGCCGGCCGTACACAGAAATTACCTCCCAAAACACAAGAAAGGCGGTAGCGTGAGCCGTTTCGTGTTGGACCGCATGGCGCCGGCTTTCGGAAGTTTATATACGCTGCCGGCGTTCACGCAGGGTTTGAGCTATATTATCGGACGATCGCTATTACCTTGTCCCGGGGACGATCCTCACACCTACGCCTTATACTGCTACACGGAACCCGGCGACCATATCGGATGGCATTACGACACGTCCTACTATCGGGGGTTGCGTTATACGGTGTTGCTTGGGCTGGTCGATCGCTCCAGCAGCCGGCTGGAATACCAGCTCTACCGCGATGATCCGGAGCGCGAAACCGAGTCTTTATCCCTGGCCTTGGCGCCCGGGATGCTCGTTGTTTTTAATGGGGACAAACTGTACCATCGGGTGACTCCACTCGGTCAGGGGGAGGAGCGCATCGTACTCACCATGGAATACGTGACCGATGCGCGCATGTCTGCGACACGCCGGTTTATTTCCAACATGAAGGACTCGATCGCGTACTTTGGCTTTAGAGACGCCTTCCAGGGACGGCGTTAGCTCTCAGACCAGCGACGCGCGGCAAGTCACCTACGCAACGCATGAAGGCAGTCGTGCTCGCCGCGGGCGCCGGCCGGCGCTTGGGCATAGAACACCCTAAATGTCTCTTGGCGTTTGGATCCAAGACCTTACTTTGCCGCCATCTCGAGGCGCTAAGCGCTCACGGCATCCAGGAAATCGTTATCGCCGTCGGCTTCCGATCGGAGTTGATCGAAGAAGCGATCCTCTCGGCTGCCTCGAGCGCCCCGGTACGAACTGTTTATAATGCGCGCTACGAACGCGGAAGCGTTCTTAGCTTGTGGACCGTAAGGCAGGTACTGCGCGAGGGTGATGACGTTTTACTGATGGATGCCGATGTGTTGTATCGACCCGATCTGCTGCAGTGCTTGATACATTCTCGGGTTCAAAATTGTTTTCTGATCGATCGCGCCTTCGAGCCTGGCGACGAACCCGTCAAGATCTGCGTGCGCGACGGCCGCCCGGTGGAGTTTCGTAAGCGGATCGCGGCCGGCGTTGCTTATGATTTTTGCGGTGAGTCCGTTGGATTCTTCCGTTTTTCCGGGTCCGTCGCGGCACGCCTGGCCGAGCGTGCGGATTATTATGACAGCGCTGGCTTACACGCCGAACCGTATGAAGAAGCCATTCGCGATTTGGTCCTGGAAACCCCAGAGGCGTTCGGATTCGAAGATGTGAGCGGCGTGCCTTGGATCGAAATCGATTTCCCCGAGGACGTTCGCCGCGCGGAGCGCGAGATCCTGCCGCGTTTGGTGGATTAGACATGATTAATCCGGAGTCCGTCTCACTCAAGCCCTCGAAAAGCGCGCAACTGCGCCGGATGTTCGATTCACCGCAGCTCGAATTCATTATGGAGGCCCACAATGGGATCAGCGCCCGCATCGTGGAAGAGGCCGGGTTTCATGGGATCTGGGCCAGCGGGCTGTCGCTCTCGGCGCAATTCGGGGTGCGCGATAACAACGAGGCAAGCTGGACTCAAGTAGTCGAAATGCTCGAGTTCATGTCCGATGTCACCACGATCCCGATATTACTGGACGGCGACACAGGCTACGGAAATTTCAACAACCTGCGGCGCCTAGTAAAAAAGATCGAGCAACGCGGAATCGCGGGGGTGTGTATCGAGGACAAGCTGTTCCCGAAAACGAACAGCTTTATCGCGGCAGAGCGGCAAAGCCTCGCCGACATCGATGAGTTCTGCGGCAAGATCAAGGCCGGTAAAGACAGCCAGAGCGATCGGGATTTCTGCATTGTGGCCAGGGTCGAGGCTTTGATCGCCGGCTGGGACCTGGGAGAAGCGCTACTGCGCGCCGAAGCGTATCGCGCGGCCGGGGCCGACGCTATCCTAATCCACAGCAAGCTGTCGCGTCCCGATCAAATCCTCGCCTTCGCGGCGGAATGGGCGAGCCGCGCGCCTCTCGTTATCGTGCCGACGAAGTATTACAGCACCCCGACCGATGTCTATCGTCAGGCCGGGATCAACCTGGTGATCTGGGCCAATCACATGCTACGCGCGGCGGTAGCGGCGATGCAAAGCGCCGCCTGTGCCATTCATGACACCGAAACACCGGTCTATGTCGAGGATCGGATAGCGCCGGTAGAGGAAATCTTTCGCTTGCAAGGAGCGGATGAGCTCTCCGCGGCGGAGCGGCGCTACGCCGTTTCCGGCCGTTCGCGAACGCGTGCGGTCATCTTGGCGGCGACGCGCGGTGACGCGCTCAACGGCCTGACTGCGACCCGACCCAAGGTCATGTTACCGATAGGTGGAAAACCGATTTTGCGGCGGCTCGTCGAAGAGCTCAAAAAGCAGGCGGTAAACGAGATCACCGTCGTGGCCGGGTACCGCGCCGAGGCAATAGACACGGCCGGGATTAGTCTCGTCCTGAACCCCGACTACCAGGACTCCGGCGAGCTTGCCTCGCTCTGCCGCGCCGAATCGTGTTTCGATGACGACACGGTGATCCTCTACGGAGATCTCTTGTTCCGAAGCTATATCCTGCGCGATCTCTTGGACAATGACGCCGGCATCGTGGCAGTGGTCGATTCCGCGGATGCGCATGCCTCGGCCGGCGGCGCTTCCGATTACGCCTACTGCACCCAGCCCGATGCACGCTCCCTCGTTACCCAGGAAGTTTACCTCACGCGGATCACCGACGATCCAC
>JBOIDH010000361.1:0-2978 GCA_050740495.1 Gammaproteobacteria bacterium
TCGATCGCGAGGCGCGTTTCCTCTAGATCACGGTATTTCCCGGTCCCGACCAAAAGCCGCGAGCGGTACCGCACATTGGCGATGGTGAGGAAGTCTTCTTCGGTGATTTGGCCTGGCATATTTGCAGGGCTTCCTTAGATCACAGGCGGGACGGTGAAACGTGCAAGCCGAGCTCAGCCCCCGCCGATAGCCCGTACGACCTCGACGCGATCATCGGCGGCCAGCCGATGGTGCGCGTACAGGCTGCGCGGTATGATTTCGCCATTGATCTCGACGGCAAAGCGGCCTTTGAACTCGAGTAGATCGAGCAGATGGACTATCGTTGCCGCCTCTGGGATCGCCATATCAGTGCCGTTGACGAGGATCTTCATTGACGAGGGCGATCCCGAACCGTTAAATTTCCGAGAGGGTTAGGGTCATGCCCTCTTGCGCGACGTAGCACTTCAACGCCGAGCCGCGCGCCGCGATGATCTTAAGCGATTGCGCGTGGATTTTATCCATGTCGGCATCGGCGCTCGTGGGATCATGATGGTAAAGGTACAGCGCCCTGACCTTGGTGTCGATCGCCAGATTGACGGCGTCGATGAAACACGAATGGCCCCAGCCGCGTTTTTCGGCATATTGTTGCGGCGTGTACTGCGCGTCGTGAATGAGAACGTCGGCGCCGTGTATCAATGCCGTCTCGGAGGTCCGTTCCTCCCGCTCGATAAGCGCGAGATCTTCCCGGTCGGCGGCGGAGAACTCCTGCGCGCGGCTCTCGAGCGAGCGCGCCTGAAATAGATACTCGTGATCGGGAACGTAGGCGATGCTCTTGCCGGCGACTTCGATCCGGTACCCGTAGGTCCGCCCGGGGTGGTGGACATGGTGATAAGTGATCCGGATCGGACCATGTTCCAGATAGGGACCGCGAGGCTCTAAATAGCGAATGTCGGCGGTCCAGCTCTCGGTCTCCACCGGGAAATAGGGCGATTTCATCTGACTTGAAAGGTGTTGTTCCATCTCGGCGCCGTTGGGTCCCGGCCCGAAAAACTGGATATCCCACCCAGATTTGAACGCCGGCTGAAAAAACGGGAGGCCGCAAATGTGGTCCCAGTGATAGTGTGTGAATAGCACCATGAGAGGCAGGCGCTTGGCCTCTCCGAGCAGCTTGTCACCCAAACCGATGATCCCGGTCCCGGCGTCGCAGACGAGGACGTGATCGTCGGCGCGAATCTCGACACAGGAAGTATTGCCGCCTACTCGCAGGTGGGTCGCCGCCGGCACGGCATAGGACCCGCGCACGCCCCAAAAGCGAAGATAGGCTTCCTGCATCACCCGGCCGCCGCTTGGCGGACCTGTGCATGGGTATACTTGACGGCCAGATCCTGAATGGTTTTGCTGGCAACGGGTTTGACCAAGAACTCGGTGGCTCCGAGACGCTTGGCGATGCTCCGGTCTTGGAGGTAATCCTTGGCGCTGATCATTATCACGGGTGTCTGCTGATGCAACGGGTTGCGCCGGAATTCTTCAAGGAATGTTAAACCATCCTTGCCCGGCATGATGATGTCCAAGAATACCAGCGCGGCATCGGAATCGTTCAAGTAGGCCAGCGACTCTTCCGCCGTCGCGAATAACAGTACGCTGACGTCGAGCGGCGCCATACTGGTTCTAAAGAAGCGCCTGACGGCCGGACTGTCGTCCACGACCACGACCGTCGGGGTGCAGCTATTCATCGTAATTCAAGGCGCTAGAGAGCAACGCCCTCTTGGGAAGCTCTGCAAAAGTTACTGCGCAGCCCATCTGTTTTGTCGCGCATCTAGGCTTGCTCGCGACACTTTTGCAGAGCCTCCCAGCGAAAGGATTCCATAACGCTTGGCCCCGCAACTGATTCGAGGCGCGACGAAGGTCCTTATTTAATAGGGCGGATAACATACATACCATACTATAAGGGACCGCCATCTTGCCCTGGGTTAATTGCGTTCGCTGTCCGTGAGACGCATCTCAGTTTTTCCACGGGCGGTCCCGCAACCTTACAGCGCCCTACGGCGCGGCGATCTCTTAGGCTCGCTACCGTGCATGTCATAGGACCGGCACGATCAAGGGGAGTTCTAGATTTGCTATTATTTTTACATCCTGCATTTCCGCTGGTGCAGCGATACGGCACAGAGGGCCCGTATTTCGCGACAGGTTCCAATAATGTTTCGGACACTACAAACCTGGCTTTGGGCGCAGGCGACCGCTTGGCTGACGGCTGAGCGGCCGGGAGGCGACGTTCCGCTCGTTGATTTCGAGCGCTTGAGCTATGAGCTGCGGCCGTGCGATGTGATCCTGGTCGAGGGCAGGACGCGCTTGAGCGAGGTCATCAAGACCATCACGCAGAGCGTCTGGACCCATGCGGCACTCTATATCGGGCGCTTTCATGATATCGACAGCCCGGCGTTACGCGAGCGCTTGTCGAAATTTTATCAAGGCGATCCCGGCGCCCAACTGCTCATCGAGGCGCTCATGGGTCGAGGCACGGTGGTCACACCGCTGAGCCATTACAAAGATCATCATCTCCGCATCTGCCGGCCCGCCAATATCTCCAGGCAAGATGCGCAGCAAGTGGTGGCGAGCGCCATCAAGCGGCTGGGCCATGATTATGACGTGCGCCAGTTATTGGATCTGGCGCGTTTTATGTTGCCCTACGGCCTCCTCCCCAGGCGCTGGCGCTCGACCTTGTTCGAGCACAACGCCGGCGTGAACACGCGCTGTACCTGTGCGACGATGCTGGTCGAGGCGTTCCAGAGTGTTGCCTATCCGATAAGGCCGATCATGCAACGGGTTGCGGGCGGGAAATTGCGTGTCTACGTCCGCAATCCACGTTTGTATACGCCCAAGGAATTCGATGATTCACCGTATTTCGATATCATCAAACACCCGTTTCTCGGCGAGAACGACACCAGCCGTTACCGCCATCTACCGTGGTCGGAGCATGCGGTGGTCGGCGGTTACACGAA
>JBOIDH010000362.1:0-2974 GCA_050740495.1 Gammaproteobacteria bacterium
GCGACCGTTTGGGCTCAATCGGTGGTTCCCGAGATCACCGAATACATCCGTATCCCCAATAAATCCCCGGCCTTTGACGCCGATTGGCAAGCCCACGGGTATATGGACGAGGCCGTGGCCCAGTTTGAACGCTGGGCCCGTTGCCAGCCCCTTCGAGATATGAAAGTTGAGGCCGTACGTTTGCCGGGGCGCACACCGCTGTTGTATATGGAAATTCCCGGCGCGGGTGCCGGCACGATCCTTCTGTACGGTCACTTGGATAAGCAGCCGGAGACGAGCGGCTGGCGCGCGGGTTTGGGTCCGTGGCAGCCGGTGTTCGAGGGGGAGCGTCTCTACGGCCGCGGCGCCGCCGACGACGGCTACGCGCTTTTTTCCGCACTCACCGCGCTTGCGGGAATACAAGCCCAAGGGCTCAAGCATGCGCGCTGTGTCGTCATCATCGAAGCCTGCGAGGAGAGCGGTAGCTTTGACCTGCCGCACTATATCGACTTGCTGTCCGATCGCATCGGCGCACCGGATCTCGTCATCTGTCTCGATTCCGGCTGCGGCGATTACGAGCGCTTGTGGTGCACGACCTCTTTGCGGGGCCTCATCGGCGGGGTGCTCAACGTCGAGGTCCTCACCGAAGGGGTGCATTCGGGCGACGCGAGCGGCATTGTCCCCTCGAGCTTTCGCATTTTGCGCCAAATCCTCAACCGCTTGGAAGATGCCGAGACCGGCGCGATCCTGCCTCCCGACTTTAGCGTTGACATTCCCGAAGAGCGCATCGAGCAAGCGCGCCGCGCCGCGCAGGTCCTCGGCTCGCAAGTCCACGCCAAGTTCCCGTTCAGCGGGAACACGCGCGCCGCGGTTGGGGAGCCGCTGGCGCTGATTCTTAACCGTACCTGGCGGCCGGCGCTTGCGGTCGTCGGCGCCGAGGGCTTGCCGCCCCTCGGTCAGGCCGGCAATGTCCTGCTTCCGGCGACCTCGGTCAAGGTCTCCCTGCGGCTGCCGCCGACCTGCGACGCCGTGGCGGCCGCGCAAGCGCTCGAACAGTTGTTGCAATCGGCCCCGCCCTATGATGCGAACGTGACCTTTACCCCGGATTGGTCCGCCACGGGTTGGAATGCGCCGCCCCTCCTTGATTGGCTTGAGAACGCAATCGATGCTGCCTCGCGGACCTTTTTTGAGAAACCCGCGGTGTACATGGGGGAAGGCGGCACCATCCCCTTCATGGCTATGCTGGGCGATCGCTATCCCCGCGCGCAATTTCTCATTACCGGCGTGCTAGGTCCGGGATCGAATGCTCATGGACCCAACGAGTTTCTGGATATTCCGACAGCCAAGCGCTTGACCTGCTGTATCGCCCGCGTCATCGCCGATCATTACCAGCATGGGCGAGGGGGAGGATAACCCAACGATGAAGGTTGGAGTGATCGGGCTAGGCGCGATGGGCGCGCCGATGGCAATGAATCTGCACCGCGCGGGCTTGCTACGAGCCGTCTGGAATCGGACCCCCTCACGGGCGCAAGCCCTGGCTCGGGAGACGGGTGTGGCCATTGCCGAGAGTCCGGCGGAGCTCGCGGCAGGGGTGGACCTCGTGCTCACATCGGTGTCGCGTGATGCGGATCTGCAAGAGGTGATTGACGCCTTGCTGGCCGGCGTTCGGCGGGGCGGTGCGGTGGCGGACACGTCCACCGTCAGCGCCGATACCGCGCGGGCGATGGCAGCGGCGCTTAAACCCAAGGGGGCGGAGTTTCTCGATTGCCCGGTCTCCGGAGGCGTGGAGGGCGCGCGAAACGGGCGCCTGGCCATGATGGTCGGCGGCGAGGAGACGGTGCTAGAGAACATTAGGCCGGCCCTAGCCACCCTTGCCGCGACCATCGTCTACATGGGTCCCAGCGGTTCCGGCCAAGCGACCAAGGCGGTTAATCAGATCATGGCCGCGGGGATCAACCAGGCAGTGACCGAGGCCCTCGCCTTCGGTGAGTCCATGGGACTGGACCTCACGAAAGTAATCGGCGTCGTGAGCCAAGGGGCGGCCGCGAACTGGTACCTCAGTCACCGCGGCAAGACCATGGTGGCGGAGCGCTTTGATCCCGGCTTTAAAGTCGCGCTCCATCATAAGGACCTTGCAATCTGCCGCGCGATGAGCGGCGGCCGGCCGCTGCCGATCGTGGATTTAACCCTGGAAAATTACCAGCGGCTCATCGATCGAGGCTATGGGGCGGAGGACATCTCGGCCCTGTACCGGATCAAACTCGAACAACTCGGAGCGGGGTAACGCGCCGCCATCTCGACTCGTTCACCGAGGTCGAGGCCTGTGCATACTCATCTCGACGCCTAGCTTTAAAGAGCTAAGCGTTCGGTCATTGCTTGAGCACCGTCCCAGGTTCTCAACGGGCGCTAAAGATTCTCGGCTACCGCCGATTGTCAAGGGCGGAAAACTTAGCCGTTCCCGCGGTTCGAAGCCATACTTATGGCAGAAATCCCAGTAGTAGCGCAGCCACTTTAGATAGTAAGGGCGCTGTTGGCTCGCGACGCCCTGCTGGGTCAGTAGGGTCTCCGTAGAGGCGGGTCAGTTCGGCGGGGAGGGTCAACATATCGCGGCTCCAGACCCTTGCGTATCTTCCTGATGGAGATGATATACAGGTGTCCGATGGCTGTTAAAACAAAGCGTTATTGTCAAGAGCCAAGCGCTGTGATATCAATGCGCAGGATGATAGCCAGAAATCATCTAATCACTGGTTAGCTGAATAACCGCCGGTGACGGAAGGCGTTTGGAAGAAACACGGTAGGCGGTTTTGCGGTAATGTGGGAAGACCGCGCCGCCGAAGACCGAAGCGTCAATGGTGTGATCGCACCCGTGGGTTAGCATGGTCCTGGGTAATGTCGGCGACATTGGTGAGTTCGGGCAACTGAACATCCCGTTTGAGAGAGTGAGTGTTAACGACGTTCCCGAAGCGGCGCGGCCTATCCACCTTTGATAATGGAG
>JBOIDH010000363.1:0-2971 GCA_050740495.1 Gammaproteobacteria bacterium
GCGATGCTTTCGACGACCTGACGCGGCAGGTGAACGCGCAAGCCGTCTTCGAGCCGGGCCAGCTCGTGCTCGTTGCGCGCGCGCTCGCGCCGTTCCTCGAGATACCCGCGCAGGAGTGCGATGGCCGCGGCCAGCGGTGTTTGAATAGCGATCGGAACCGCGAGCGGCAGCCACAGGCCAGAGTGGGCAAAGGCGAGGTAAGCCGCGCTGCTGTATGCGGCGCTCAGCGAGAGGATGCCGCACATGGCGAATCCGGTCGAGGCTGTCGTGGCCAAGCGCCCTAGTAGTGCCGCCCACAGAGCCACGATGCACAGGTGCCACAGCACCGGCAAGGGGCGGAGACTGCGGCGCTCCAATAGATTGGCGAAGGCGGTGGCGCCGATCTCGACGCCGCTGAAATTGCCGTAGACGGTGGGAAACCGATCCATCACGCTGCCGTGCCGCAGGTCGGAAAAACCGACGAAGACAGCCTTCCGGCGCAGGCTCGAGAAGCGTCCCGCGGGGAACGCGTCGCAACCCCCTTGCAGGATGCATTGATAGGGGAGGGTGGTCACGGTGCCCGGCGGACCGTAATAGTCGATGTGGCGTGGATCCAGCGTGCGCACGGCACCGATAAGCGCCAGGAGCACGGCGCGGGATTCTTGATCGAAGTCAATCCTGCTAATTAATTTGTCATTCAGTTCGTCAGCGAGCTTGGGATCGCGGGCGAACCGAGTGTACAACCGGTGAGTGAGGGTCGGCAGGTGGTGGGTGTCCACTTCCCCATGGTTGCCCGTTGCGCGCAACAAGGCGGCTAGCGTTTCCAGGTGTGGTTTGGAATAGACGAGCAAGGCAGCCAAGGGAAAGGTCGGCAAGTTATCGCCCGCGGGATCCCGGAGCAGCAACTGATCGAGATCGCGCCTATCGGGTAGCAGAAAGGGTACGACCATCGCCGCGGCGTCCGCGAGGGGCAGGATGGGGAGCCGCGATCGGCGTTCGGTGATCTCGACGGAGCCCGGCAAAAGCGCACGCAAGCGCGCCGGGATAAGGTATTCGATCAGGACGACGTTGCCGGCGTCCTTAATCGCCTGTGCAAACTCGCGGTCTCCGCGAGCATCGCGCGCCTTGTTGAAATGGAAATCGAAGCCGACAACGCCCGGCCGGACCGCATCCAGCCGCCGCAGGAGTTGTGCGTGGAATGCCCGCGACCATTCACCGAGAACGTCGGGAAAGTCGGGTTCGTCGAGGGTCGTCTGATCGATCAACACGATAACGACCTCCCGAGGGGGTTCGCGAACCCCGCGCAGGCCGTAAAGGATCCTTAAACCCGCCGCGCTTTCGAGATCGGTCTGCGTGCCGGCTACCCAGGGTGCGACGGTCGCCAGGATGCCCAAGAGCGCGGTAACGATCCCGGCGATGAGGGGTTGATTGAGTCCGAACGACAGCGGTTGGCGGCCGGTCTGAAATGGCCGTGCTGGGGCCGGCGGACGGACGGCTGGGTGTGTTTCGGTCAGCGGCATACGTCACGGGTTCCTAGAACGCCACTCATTATAGTATAGTAGTTCTGTATTAATACCCTGAAACCCACTAGGTTAGGGCAATAATATCAAGAAAAAGCTAGCCTAAATTCGCCGTGCGGGGCTTTAAAGTTATGGCAAGTGATTTCACCTGGTTTCCTAAGCTGGTACAAGCCGACTTGGAGCTCCTCGCGAAGTGCGGCATCACTAAGCGCTATAAGAGCAAGACCGTGCTCATCACCGAGGGCGAACCGAGCCACGAGCTGTATATCGTGCAGAGCGGTCTGGTTCGCGTCTACACCAGCGAGCGAAGCGGTAAAGAAGTCACCTTGATTTTCCTTAGGCCCTGGGAGTGCTTCGGAGAGCTCGGATTGCTCGATGACGCACCCCGCTCGGCCTCGGTGGCGACGGTGGAGACCTCTACGCTCCATGTGGTGTCGAAACCGGCTTTCTTGAATTGTCTGTCGAAGCATCCTGAGATCTCGATCAAGCTTCTGCAGGCCTTGGTGCAGCGGGTCAGGTTATTGACGGGACGAGTGCGAGACATCGCCTTGCTCGATGTCTACGGCAGAATCACCCGCTCGCTCATGAGTCTGGCAACGGAGCGAGACGGCCAGTGGGTGATCGAACAACGCATGACCCAGCAGGATCTGGCAAGCATGGTCGGTTGCGCGCGCGAGATGGTCGCTCGCGTGATGAAGGACTTGACCACCGGCGGTTACGTGGAGGTCAAGGGGAAACATATCACCATCAAGAGAAGACTCCCGGATCGATGGTAGACCGAGGCGGCGATCACGATTGCCGGGTTTCCTTTCACAAGTGCTCGCAATCCGGTCGTTTATGGCTTTTTCTCCCGTGACTTGAGGCTGGCGATGTTTCGCTCTTCGGCCATCTCCAGACTCCGGACCTGGCGCTTCGGCTGGCCGTTAAAATTCTTATCGATGAGAGCCCGGTCGGCGAGCGCGTCGAGCGTGAAGCCGAGCCCGTGGCAGGTGAGACACACGCCGCGGGCCATTTTCTCGTTGGGGCGCAAGTTCTGATTTTGGTTATGCTGGATTCGCACTAAGGATTGCCCCCCGCGGCGAGAAATCTCCCGCGGCAGATGACAGGTCGCGCACGAGACCCCGCCCCCCGGGTGGTTCTCTTGAGTGATCTCGCGTTGCCAGAGTCGCGCATGCGGGGATCGCCGGTAAGCGCGGGTATGCCGATCGTCATGGCAGCCGGTGCAGGCTGCGACCGCCGCCCATTTCGTATCGTAACGGTGTGCGCGATGACAGCTATTGCAGGTTAGATCCTTGTGCGCCGCCGCGCCCTTCATGGGCTGGCGTGCCAACTCCGGAGTCATGGGCGAGAGGTCATGCTTTAGACGCATCCCGTGCTTGCCCCGTTCAAATCCATCGGCTTCGCTTTCATGACACTCCCGGCACGCGTTGGCACCGGGCTTGTCCTGCCAGGGCGTTGCTTTGTCGCTCGCG
>JBOIDH010000364.1:0-2967 GCA_050740495.1 Gammaproteobacteria bacterium
GGCTTTCGTGGCGCCGCCCGGCCAGCGCTTGGTCGCGGCCGACTACTCACAAATCGAGCTCCGCATCATGGCCCATCTTTCGGGTGATTCGTTGCTGCGGCAAGCCTTTGCGAGCGGACAGGATGTTCATCGCGCCACCGCCGCGGAGATCTTCGGGCTCAAGCCCGAAGCGGTCGGGGCCGAGCAACGGCGCGCGGCCAAGGCCATCAATTTCGGCCTCATCTATGGCATGTCCGCGTTCGGGCTGGCCCGACAGCTCGGGATCGATCGCGGCGCGGCCCAGGACTACATCGATCGCTATTTTTCCCGTTATCCGGGGGTAAAGGCTTTCATGGAAGAGATCCGTGTACGCGCCCGACGGCAAGGCTACGTCGAGACGGTCTATCACCGCCGCCTGCATCTACCGGAGATCAATTCCAGAAATACCCAGCGCCGCCAGTACGCGGAACGCACGGCCATCAACGCCCCGATGCAAGGGACCGCCGCCGACATCATCAAGCGGGCGATGATCGAAGTCGATCGCTGGCTCCATGAGGAGAGAATCAACGCTAAGCTGATTATGCAGGTCCATGACGAGCTGGTGCTCGAGGTCGAGGAGGATGCGGTCGAGCAGGTGCGCGCGAGGCTCGCGAGCATCATGGCCGGGGCCGCGGAGCTCGCGGCGCCCTTGGTGGTGGATATCGGCGTGGGCGCTAACTGGGACGAAGCGCATTGAGCCCGGGCGCCCTCCGGCCCATACAAGGTTTAGACTCGGTCGAAGCGGGTCATAGCAGCGAGCGCGTTCGCCGTCGTATCCCGCTATCCAAAGGTAGCGGCTTGCGGGCACGCTCCGAATGCCAATTGACGGCGCTGAGATCTTGATCGATCATGCCGGCTTGCGACGATTGTCTTCTCGATACGGGCGGTTAGACCGAGCGGTGCATAACCTACTAGCGCAGCATTCACGTGCGAGCAGAAGCCGAAAAAATCTGGCCGGTCCGACCCTCTAAACGCCCGATGCCAAACACTCCGCAGGAGTTGCCCGAGGAGTCGCCATTCGTCTCGGCGACAACTCAATACATCGACATCTTTGTGCGGCTGTTGGGGGTCGTGCTAGTGATTGCGGGCCTGTGGATAGGACTTAAGGTGATCATCGAAGCGTGGAATCTTTACCGCATGCCCCACCGCATCGAGGTCCTGGCGACAGCGGTTGAATCCGGATCGCATCTGGATCGGGTGCTGGCCTCGTACACGGCGGCCTCGGACGAGGCGCCCGCGAAGGAGTCGCGCGCGCCGGACGCCTTGAGGCTTTCGTATTTTCTCGCTTGGGGGATCGCGATGCTGCTGCTATTACTGGCCGGCAGCCTGACCATGGCCATGGTCAGGACGGGCGCGGAGCTTGCACTACGCGATGCGCGGAACAAGCATCTCGCGCGTGTGATCGCTAAGGAGCTGCGCAGAACCCAAGGGCTCCCTTGATGCGTTGTGATCCGCCGGAACACGCACTTTCAGGCATCGGTGATCCCTATCTACCACGGTCAAAAAAAGCGCTATACTACGCTCCCAAGGAGGCTATCGAGCGAAGCGAATGGTACGCCCCTTGAATCGACGATGCTTGCTTAGTGACTACGGCTTTCTGACACTTCAAACGACCTCGCCTGTTCAGCGAACTTCGCTGCGTATTTCGTGGACCCGTTAGACACGCCGACAGTTTTGGATGTACCGAGTGCCATGCACACGGTACTCATCAGTGCATTGAGAGTCAGTGCTCAAATTTTGTGCTATTGGTTGAGCTCTGGCGTTCCTAGGTCAATAGCGCATTTTCGGGGATGAATAGATTATGAATATTTATGTCGGTAATTTGTCGTATCGGGTCACGGACGATGAACTGCGTAACGCGTTTGGCGCATTCGGCCAAGTCGAGTCGGCTAAGATCATCACGGACAAATTCAGCAGCCAGTCCAAGGGCTTCGCGTTCGTCGAGATGCCGATCCAGGCGGAAGCTGAGAAAGCCATTAAAGAGCTCAATGGATCGATGCTCAGTGGGAGAAATATCACGGTTAACGTAGCCAGACCGAAAACCGATGATCGCCCCAGGAGACCCAAACGATTCTGATCGGGGTGGGTCGAGCCGGGCCGAACACCCGAATTCGATGAATACACCGTGGTGCTGCGGGGGAGCCTGCGCGTTGCGACGAAAAGCGGCGTCATTGAGGTCAACGGCGGGCAGGCCGTGATCGCCCCGGCCGGGGAGTGGGTCCAGTACAGCACCACCGAGGGGGCCGAATACATTGCGGTCTGCGTTCCGGCCTTTTCGCCCGGCAGCGTGCACCGAGATCGGGACTGAATCGCCGCCGCACGTGGATGGCCAAACGCTGCAAAAACTCTTCGTGCTCTCGAATGAGTTCAAGGAAGGGGATCTTCCCGTCGGCGGAACCCGTGATAACGCCGTACGCTCGGAAGCTCGCCGGGCACTCGGCGCCGTCAAGCTGCGGACCCTGGCCGCGACCGTGCTGGTCGAGGATACCGTCAGCGAATCGCTGCTGCGGACCTTGAAGCCCCTTCCCGGCGACATCGCACATCTCACGCTCAATCAGGTTAAGGATAGCTTATTGGCGCCTGCGGGGCCGCGCTGGGCCCGGGAGTACGGCGCGCGCTTGTCCAGCGAGATGATCGCGGCGGTCGTCAAGCTGATGGACAATGCCGAGCTTTCTCATATCGCCAAGCGCTTGTTTAATCCTCTGCCGGATACGGGGCCCGCAGAGGGCGTCGCGGTCGGGGCGCTGGAGCATTTCGGCGCCCGCATCCAGCCCAACAGCCCGGGCGATGACGAAGAAGAGATTTTGTTCTCTATCCTCGAGGGACTGTGCTACGGCTGCGGTGATGTGATCATAGGATTGAATCCGGCGAGCGATGATGTCGAGACCATCGTGCGCTTGGAACGTCTGCTGCAAAGCGTGGTGGATCGGCTGGAGCTGCCGACGCGCT